>QWOO01000166.1 GCA_003669615.1 Planctomycetota bacterium | reverse complement strand
CGGCGCATGCTGACTGGTGGGAAAACAGGCTCCATGAGAATCTCGAAAAATCATCCGGCGTCATCGCGACGTCTGCCAGTCAACTTCGAGTTCGCTATGCACCGGCAATGCACCGCCCCGTTGATGCTGAACGCGTCGAGAGAATTTCGACGATGACAGGTGACGCCGAACACGGCCGGGAACTCTTTTACTCCAAGCAGGCGACTTGCGGTAGCTGCCACCGCTTACACGACCGCGGCGGCGATGTGGGGCCGAATCTGACGCAGATTGCTGCCCGGCTGACGCGACGCCAGTTGGTGGAAGCGATTCTCTATCCCAGCAACGCCGTGCTCACCGGGTATGAGTCGTGGTCGATCGTTGACATGCAGGGTCGCGTCTTCAATGGTCTGCTGGAATCTGCGGCAGACAATATTATATTGAAAAATGCCGATGCCAGTCGGATTTCGATCGCGCGAACTGATATCGACGAACTCATACGGCAGGGCACGTCGTTGATGCCCGAAGACCTGTCGAAGTCTCTCAGCGATCAGCAAATTGCTGATCTGGTGACAATGCTGAGTGAAATGCAAAGATGAATGCCGCCTCACTACTTTCCCTTCAGGGGCACTGCCAGTTCCAGCTGATCAAACCCATCCTGTTCTTCCTGCGGTCGCACGCGGAAATACCAGCCTGACCACGAGTTGATGGCTTTCTGCCGCCACTCATTGACAACGCGAACTCGTTCTTCCGGCGAAGCATTCTCAGGAAGCCCCTTCAGCGGATCGAAAGTTTCTCCGAACCCGTTTGGTTTCCGAGAAATGTACCTGAGCGCTGCAATCGCCTCGACGTTGACGTCGATCGAAGGGTCGCGAATTCCGTCCAGCATGATCGGAATCAATTTGAAATCACCTGTTCGCCCCAGAGCCCAGCAGGCTGCTTTTCGCACGTCTGCATTGGGATGTTTCATCAGGCTCTTCAGTTTGTCTGCCTGCCCCACAAGTTTTTCCGGATCGTCGATGGAAATGACACTGCGGACGATCTCATCGCTTACCTCGACTGGTGTTTCATCCAGCGCATTAAAGTCCATTTTCTCGAGATCGCCAATGAGCAGATCAAGTTCCGTGGGTTCGCGTTTGACTTCTTTATCACCAAAAGGATTTCCGCGTTTGGCCTGCTGGCGTCCGACGCCATAAGCCTTGTCAAAAATCTGCTTGGTCGAACGCATGAAATAGAGCACGGCGAAACTGGTCCCGATGATGTCACCGGTACGAGGTTCGTTCCACGCGCCTTCTTGATTCTGCATCGTCAGCAGACCGTCACCGTAGGTTGTGAACCAGTCCTGACCGTTAATTTTATCGATCTCGCAGACTGACAGACCGCGTTCCGCAGAATAATAGAGATAGATGGGAAACAACTGGTGCACATGGACTGGGTTGAAATTGGCTGACTCGAATCCAAGTCCCCGCTCAATACCAGCCGTTAATCCACTGCGAGTGTTTTGTGGCTTAAAGTCCGGAAAGGCGAGCAGGCCGGCTTCGTCCGGTTCTTTTGTTTTTTCCAGAACGCCGAATCGTTTTTCTTCAGGAGGTTTCTCCTCTTTCTTCTTCTCCGGCCCGAAGAACAGCAGTCGAGTGACCCCGAGACTGCTGACCACGGCCATCGTGGTATTGCGAGTCGAGGCGCCAGGATATGTGCCTTCATTTGTTCCCGGCCGATAAGCCCATCCGCCGTCCGGATTTCGACTATTCAAATGCCAGGTGGCGGTTCGATCCAGAGCCTGAGGCGATACGGTGCAGCCAACTCGTTGCGCTGCCCAGAGACACAGAACGGCGTATTGACACATACTGACGTCGCCCGGGCGACTGCTGGATTCTGACCACGATCCGTCAGGCTTTTGCACGGCTGCCACATAATTTGCCATCACCTGAATCGACGGTTTGTATTTCTCCGGATCAACATCCGCCAGAAACATAGAAAACAATCCCGCCTCATAAAGGTGGTCGTAGGCCACATGAGGATGAAATCCAGTGGCAGTAATTGAGTCGTTGACGATCTTCAGGCCAGCCACAACGATTGGAGAATCCACAGGTTCCCCAGCTTTGAAAAGAGCGTAGGATGCCAGAACGACTTTTTCCGGAGTCGTCTCACCCAGCTTTATGTTGGTCTTGAGGAACGCGATTCCTCGATCGACCGCTGCATCGTACCGTGGATTTCCGGACGATTTTCGCTCGGCCCGGACAGTACTCTGCGGAAACAGCAGCAGTAGACCGCAGATAAGTAACACCATTCGATTGTGCATGAGATTCACTTGCAGGCCGCAACACGACGAGTGGCAGGAACAATAAAGCAATTTGTCCGATGGTAAACCTGTCAACTCCGAGTGTCAACGGGGTTCCGAGTGTTCAAGGCCTGATCATCGGGAGTGCAGCTTCCTGCTTTTTCGAGCAAAAGGTATGTTCTGAATGGATTGCCGGCATCGAAGTTCGTTGGTTTCGAGTGATTTCAGTTAGAGCGACTTAGACGCTCTAACAAAAGCGGGATGGGCACCCTTCGGTCAACTGGTTTTGCAGGATTCTCGGATCAGGCCGCGAGCCAGTCCCGGTTTTGTCAGGCGTTCTTAGAACGTGCCGACAAAAGGAAAGGGCACTCGGCCACGTCGACGTTCCCGGCACCACTCGACAACAGCTCGCCACCTTTTGATCAAACCCCAGGCGATTCCCCGAACTTTCGGCAACGAAGACGTCCATCGAAGCAACTGGCCGGCTCTTGTATCCGCTGGCTCATCTTCCATTTGCCCTGACGACTGACTGATTTTGTTTTCATCGTCGCCCCATGTGGCAACGTAATAAGCTTGCGTAGGCACTGAAGGCTCGGCTGCAATTCCTTTGCGAATGACCGTGAACGTAAACCAAATGGAGCCATCCAGGCGGCCAAGCGGGAGCCAGTTGCGATCAGATTGCCGACAGTCATAAACCCGCCACGTCCCTCTCTCAAAGTGACGAGGCATCTGACACAGCCATAGCTTTTCGACAGTACAACCGGCCGCGGTATAAAAATCTGCATAGAGTGTCGGAGAAACGCTGTAGAAGCCATGGTTCACTGCATTCGAGGTGGGCGTCAGGTGAATGATTCGCCCGCCTGGGCGGGTCATCTTGAGACAGTGAGACATCGCCTGCCCGATATTAAAGACATGCTCGATCGTACCGCTGTCCAGCACCACATCAAAAGCATCACAGAGCGCTGCCGGGGTCTCTTTTGCATTCAGATTCAGATGCTCTTCGGCTGCTTCATAAGCCGACTGATCAATCCGCACACTGCGGCTGAATCCCAGCATTTCATAGAGCGAATCATCGGACAAATAGCCGCAGGCTCGAAGTCTTGGTTCACGATGAAGCCGCGCTTCGACGGGCACAGGACTCACACCAGCAAGACTCGCTAATGCCTGAAACTCCGCGCCGCTGATATACACATGCTGCCTTCCCAGCGTGGCTATGCTTCCTGAAAAAGGCCGCTCCAGGGATTCGTTCAGTAACAGATTGACAGCAGCTTTGGGCAGGCCCATAAGTAAACTTTGCAAAACGATGTGATTTAACACCAGCGATGAGCTTAACTGTCCGTTACTTACTCAGATGTCTCAGCCTGATGCGACCTCTTTGGATTTTCACTCCTGAAATCTGTGAGGAGATTCCATAGGCAATTGGCCACCGCCTTACTGCCGAACAGCTGCTGGGTTCGTTCCGCTACGCCTTCTGTCATGGCAAGGCGAAATCTGTCAGACGTGCAGATCTCATTCAGAAATTCTGCCATACGCGGGACGGAGTCATCAAACGATCTTCCAATGCCGCTCATGGAAAGGATGCCAAAGTCACAGTCTGCCGACACGACTGGAACCCCGAGTGTACCAGCCTGCAGAAATACGTTCGGGAATCCTTCATATTGACGCGAGCCGGTGCTTAGAAAAGCAGTCGCTCTACTCATTAGAGCAACAAACTGAGGATGCGGCAATGGTTTAAGAACCAAAACGTTGGCTGGACGCTTCTCTTCAAGTTCCGCTTCATACTCGGGGCTGGTGACATTCAGAACCATTACAAACTGATGGTGAGACAGCCGACGAGCCACGTCGAAGGCCATTTCCGGTCGTTTATGGAATCGTTCGGTTCGTCCGGTCCACAATACAAACGGGTTCAGCAGCTGAGGATACTGATTCAACAGAGTGGCCAGTAACTGTTCGCGTTGTGCCGCCCAGAGACGCCATCGATCATCAATGGGGTTGGGAAGAAGCTCCGTGGACAAATTTAGATTGGTGGCTGCCAGTTCCTTCTGCCATGGAGTCTGAACAAACACCTGATCGGCTGCAACCAAACCACGAGCAAGTACGCCGCCCACATCTTCATAGGTGTTGATGTATGAGGAGCCCGGCTGATACTCGGAACGCAAATCATAGTTCGACGCGCATGAAATTATAGTCCGCTTTCCGGAACTCTGAGCAGCCTCGATAATGGCGGTTGTAAGTGAACTGACCCCAAAGGCAATGACAACATCAGCAGGCAGAGCCTGATAAAATCTGGACACACTCTTTTGTTCCGCGTCTGTCGCTCGGAACGGTTTACTCACCGTCAGCAGCGGAATCTGCCACAGCAATGAATTGTCCCATTGCCGAATCGTCAGAGGTGGCCACGAATACTGGATCAGGCAGTGTCGCGAGACACTTCTTCGAAGATGTTCAAAGTATGCCCTGCGGTTGCAAACGTGAATTCCGCCGACGTCCCTGGATTCAAAAGTTTCAGGTGAAGAAACGGCAAAGCTGACGTCGCAGAAACCAGACTCATGAAGCGACCTGGCGAAGGCCCACGCCTGGGTTTCCATTCCGCCAAAAGCCGTGTCGGCCTTGTTGGCGATCACAGGCCATGCATTTTCTGCAACAAAGCAGACTCTCATCGGAAATGTTTCCAGCGACTGAATCTTACCGTCTAATGCCATTCTCGCCGTGATTGCCACCAGATCAGCGTTCCCAGCGGAAACTGAACGGCAAGGATACCTGCTGCATAACCAATGGCAAGCCCCAGACTCCCATAGCTGCGTCCAAGGACAAGCTGCAGCGAAGCAATTGTGAGGCACGACACGACCGTTGTCACCAGATAAGGATCCCGACGGTGTGCTCGAACATAAATGCCGCTGCACATCACAAACTGATAGGCAATAAACGCAACGGAGAACACAATCGTTGGCATCGCAGGCAACATCCTGCCGGATAAGCCGACAAACAACCACTCATCCCGAGTTCCCATCCAGATGACGGTCAGACTGAAGCACGTCAATGCACCAGTCAGCAGCAACATTGAAATCCTTGTCATTCGAAAAAACTGGCGATCCAATTCTTCGAATTCTTTACGAGCAATCAGACTTCCGAACAAAGGGCGTCGAGTCTCAATCCAGGCCATGCTGGCCGACTGTAAAGCGGTGAGAATGGTCATAGTCATTCCCAGTCGCCCGGTTTCCCCTTCGGCCTGACGCAGCAGAATCAGTCCCGGCATCTGACTTGAAAACCACATCACGCTTCCCTGGACGGCCAGTCGCCACTGCAACGGTAAGATCTCCGTGCGCCAGTCAAGTTGCCCAGCATTCTGAATGACTCGGAACGGGGCAAAAAAACGTCGGTACATCCCAAAGGCCAGCCACCACTCTCCGCAAAGTCTGACGGCTGATGCCGCGACCAGTGACCAGAGCCCCAGTCCCATCGCCATGACAAACCACACCGTGAGTGATCCCAGCACACTTTGCCAGAAGCGACACCGATTGATGGTGCCCAACTGCCCGCACCCTTCCAATAACGCCGTGCGAGGCAACAACCATAGCTGAAGTGCGTTGATCGCCACCAGCAAAACCCAGGGCAGCACCCACGACACGGCTTCGGTGGAGACGCCCGTTGTCTGCCTCAAACGACTTGTGTCTCCGAAGAATAACACGCCTGCACTGCAGACCACGATGCCAAAGACAATTGACGCTGCTCCGTACCATCGAAACATAAATTGACCAAGTGACACAAGTCTCGCAATGGCTTCAGGTGGGCCATTAATGCAACCATCAACAAGTCTTAAAGTTGCCCATTCGTGACTGGCCAGATTGATCAGCACAACGCTCAGCCCCAACTCAATGAAGATCTGCATGCTGAGCATGTTGCCGAACGCGTAGTAGTAATCCTGAGAAGCCTTTGAGAAGCTGAAAACAATCAACAACTGCGTCAACGGGCCTGTGAGTAACTGCCAGAAGCGACTCAGAACGGCGAACCCAACGGCACCATCGACTCCAAAGCGTGTCAGAAATTTGCGGATGCTTAAACTCAAGGTCCTGCTCTCCGGCTCTCCATTTCGAGGATCCATACGAGGGGAATGGTATGGATTTGAGTCTGATGCCACTGAAGTGCTCACGCTGTCTGCGTATTCGAAATGGTAGAGTCTGAGCCGGTCTATTGATCAGCTTACGCCAGAGCTGAACAATTCGACAAGGAAGAAGGTCTCCGACCCCAATTATGCTGGTTTTGGCAGCGGGCCGCCCATTTAACTCGGAAATTTATCCGCCGCCGGTAAGCTCCATACGGTTTCCTGCCTCTCATGAATCCATCCGCATGATTACCGCCTGGCTTTGCTGGGCTGGATCGTCTGTTTCGTGCCAACAGCTTAGAGGTCTTCAGCATTTCACCATCAGAACTCAGGAGGTCGAGATTGTCCATTTCCCTCGAACGACAGGCCAGCATCGGTAACGGTCTGCTGGTAATTGCTGGCAGTGCACTGGGTGTCTTTGAAGCCACTCGGATGCTGGGAATTGGCTTGGGAATCTTTATGGGCATGGGGCTCATTTTTTCCGGCGTGACCAGTTTCTGTGGATGGTACGGAATCTTTGCCCGCATGCCCTGGAATCGTCGCTGAGCAGACGACCGGCATGTCGCGAGTTTCATCGATCCTTTGCATCACACCGGCTGAAACGTTTTGTTCGCCGCTCGCAACGCGACTATGATACGCGTCCCCGCCTTGCCTGCCGTCCGGATCAGCGAGCCAATTCAAATGCCCTTGCGAACCTCTGCCTGCCTGTGTCAGTTTCTTATGGTCGTGCTGGCAACGACAGTCACCATGAACTCCGTTGTGGCTCAAAAGCCGCCGAGCGTGGGATATGTGTATCCTCCTGTTGTGCGGGCCGGTGAGACTGCAGCCGTCGATCTGGGAGGCTACGACTTCACGATCGACATGCAGTGGTTTGTTCATGATGAACGAGTTCAACTGCGTCATGAAGGGCCGCCCGGTGATTATCTGATTCCACCGCCGCCGTTTTGGTTTGGACCACGTACCAGTCTGCCAGCCATGCCGATTCCGCGCGAAGTCGCGGGGACTATTACAGTACCGGCCGACATGCCGGAAGGACTTGTTCGCTGGCAGGTCGCGAATGCCAACGGCGCGTCAGAGACCGCTCTGTTTTATGTGAGCCGCGGTCATGAAATCACCGAACACCGATCGCGCGATCTGCCACAGCGGCTCGACACATTGCCTGTCGCTGTCTCCGGTCGCCTGAGCCGACTCACGGAAGTGGATCGTTACGAACTGCAAACAGAAAAGGATCAGCTGATCACCGTGGACTTGATGGCCCGACGGCTGGGCTCGGACATCAATGGCGTGCTTCAGGTGAAAGATGCTTCCGGAACTCTGATCGCCGATTTCGTCGACACAGCGGGCCTGGATGGGCGACTCACATTCTTCGCAAACGCCGGAACGCTCTACACCATCAGTGTCAATGATCTCGATTTTCGCGGTGATCGAGCCTACACGTATCGTCTGGCTTTTACGACCGGTCCACGAGTTCTGGGAATGATGCCGGCCATGGCGCAACGCGGATCATCGGCCATGCTGGAATTTTTTGGTCCCGGCCTGAACTCGGGCACCAACATCATCGAATCTGTGCGAGCCGAAGTGGCCATCTCCAGTGACATCAACCAGTCGTCACAAAATTACCTATTGAAAATGCCTGCTGGTGAAATGCCAGTTCAGATTCCTCTGTCGAATCTACCCGAGGCAGTGCAGACGGTTCACGATCCAGGCAACGTGGCCGAGTCTCAGGCGGTGTCCGCGCCAACAGCCGTCACCGGCCGATTTGTCGGTCCTGCAAAGACTCACCGCTACTCCTGGCCCGTGACGATGGGCGAACGCTGGTCCCTGGATGTGCAGGCACGCGCTCTTCTGTCCGATCTGGATGTGGCTCTGGAAGTTCTTGATGGCGAAGGAAAGCCGGTGGCCGAGAACGATGATGGCTCAGTCAACAGTGATGCGGCGTTGCAGTTCCAGGCGGCCACTTCGGGAACATTCACGGCGATCGTTCGAGCGATCTCTGTCTCTGAAAAGGCTGGCAACACGACGTATCGTTTACAGCTGGCTCGGGAGTCTGCTGACTTTTCCCTGTCGACTTCGCAAATGGTTAGTCTTCCGCTGGGTGGCAAGTCGGAGATCACTCTTAAAGCCAACCGCACGGGCGGGTTTGACGGAGAGATTTCGTTGAAGCCGGAGGCGCTGCCGGAAGGTGTGACGGCCATCGGTGACTGGATCATTCCCGCTGGAAAAGCGGACGCTAAGGTCAGTCTGGAATCCGCGAAGGATGCAGCGGTCGTCGCCGCCGTGATTCGTATTTCCGGCACAACGACCATTGACGGCGTTCCGATTTCGCGAACTGCCACAGCTCCTGCGTCTGGGGTCCTGAATCCCCTGCGTGCTGCCGATCGTGACATTACTCAGATCCTGCTCGCCATGACAATGCCCGCACCAATCGAAGTGCTGGTCGTCGACAAAGAACGCCAGCGCGATGTTCATCGTGGCACGACTTATCTGGCGGAACTGGACATGGAGCGAAAGGATGGCTTCACGGGCGAGATCACGATTGAGATGACAGCCAAACAGGATCGCCAGCGCATGGGAACTCGCGGGCCGATTTTGACGGTGCCGCCTGGTGAAACCAAAGCGTGGTATCCGGTCTTTCTACCCGAATGGCTGCCTATGGATTTGACTCGCCGCATCATCGTGCATGGTGTTGTTGCCGTGCCGGATCCCAAAGGCACAATTCGCTATTTGACGAAGCCAGGCAATGCCCGCATCACGATGATTATGGAAGGTTCACTGCTAAAATTGACGGCGGCTAATAACGATTCCGTCAATCCGATTGGTTCCGTCGTGGAAATTCCGGTGACCATTTCGCGTTCTCCAAAGATGTCGCTGCCGGTAACCGTGACGCTGAATGTCCCCGATGAGGCTCAGGTTTTTCTCAAAGCGGAACCTGTCACCCTGGCGGCAGATCAAAGCACGGCGATGCTGCGAATTGAAACTCAGGCGGATAATAAGCTGGCCGGCGAGTGGACTCTGACACTGACCGCAACGGCGATGCAGGATGCTCAGTGGCCCATGGTTTCGCAAACTGACATCCGTGTTGAGTTCAAGCTGCCTTAGCGGACGCGGTGCCGTTCAATGATTCAAAGTAGCAGGCACATGGAATGTGCCTGCTACTTTTCTGAATTTTCCGGGCGGCGATAGCCCCATGTCGCGGCCAGCGCGTCGGCGGCTTCTTCGACGTCCAGGATTTCGCCCCACGGACCGTTGCGCAGAAATGCATGAGCGAACTCATGAGCGATCACGTAATGCGCGAATGCTTCTAAACAGTGGGACAACTTCAGTCGCAGCACGACACATCGAGTCCCGCTGCCGATTGGGCCTGGGGTCGGCATGTACAACGTCCAGCCCACGCCGGGGACGAAATTATCGATCGTCACGCGGAACCGAGGATCCTGCAGAAAGTCCTGCTGCACATGCTGTGGAATCGCGTGCAGCACCGACAAGACTCGCTGGTACAGCTCCGGATGATCCTCAAGTTCTGTGATCAATGAAGAAAAGATAACCATCCTCTACTGATCTTTCGCACTGGAACGGCCCGGCCGGTAGCCTTGACCAGGTTTGTTGCGTGACTGCTTCTTCGAGCCCTTTCCTTTTTCCTTTCCCTGCGGCTGCTTCGCTTCAGCCGCCGGAATCGTATGAACGTAGTCCCCGCGAACGCGAGTGTTGGCTTCGCTGCGACGCTTGTCCAAAGCTTCGCGAGGTGGACTCGACGGAATCAGACAATCGCAGCCAGAACCAATCAGATCCTGACGCCCTGCCTGTTCCAATGCCTTGCGGACATCGAAGTAATTTTCAGGTTTGAAGAACTGCATCAGAGCTCGCTGCAGCTTGCGATCGCGCAGATGCTGAGCCACATACACGGGCTTCTTTGTGAACGGATCGATGCCGGTGTAGTACATCGCTGTCGCCACATCGAACGGAGCGGGAATGAAGTCCTGCACCTGATCCGGGCGATAGTGATTTCGCTTCAGAAACAGCGCCAGATCAATCATCGCGTGAAGGTCACTGCCCGGATGACTGGCGATGTAATACGGGATGATATACTGCTTCTTGCCAGCCGCTTTGGATTCGCGATCGAACACTTCCGCGAACTGATCGAAATCGTCGCTCGCCGGCTTTCGCATCAGATCCAGCACGCCGGCATCCGAATGCTCGGGAGCGACCTTTAAATGTCCGCCCACGTGATGACGAACCAGATCTTTCATGTACTCCGGAGACCGTCGCGCCAGGTCCATGCGAATGCCGCTGGCCACGAAGACCTTCTTGATGCCGGGCGTCTCGCGCGCATCTTTCATGAGCTTGACCAATGGTCCGTGATCTGTGCCCAGCAGCTTGCAGATCGTCGGATGCACGCACGACTGGCGTCGGCATTTGGCTTCAACTTCCGGCCGACTGCAGCGCATCTCGTACATGTTGGCGGTCGGTCCGCCGATGTCGCTGATCACTCCCTTGAACTGAGGATCCTCAGTCATCGCCTGAATTTCGTCGAGCACCGATTCGTGGCTGCGAGACTGGATGATGCGTCCCTGATGTGTTGTGATCGAACAGAACGTGCAGCCGCCAAAACAGCCTCGCATGATCGTGACTGAGTCTTTGATCATCTCGAACGCCGGGATCTTTTCGGTGTACACAGGATGCGGGCGGCGCGTGTAGGGCATCCCGTAGATGGCGTCCATCGCCGGCTTCGAAATCGGAAAGCGAGGCGGATTGCAAACGACCGCCTGTCGATCATGAAACTGCACCAGTCCTTTAGCGTTGTAAGGATTGGTTTCGTTATGAATGATCTTGGTGGCTTCAGCGAACTGCATTTTGTCCGAAGCAACCATCTCAAATGTCGGCAGTCGCAGGAACTCGGGCGATTTGGAAGCGTCGCCGAATTTCTCTTCCGTCTCCTTCGCGCCCAGCACATACGCCATGCCTCGCATATCGCGCAGGTCGCGGACTGTTTCGCCTGCGGCCAGTCGGCGAGCGATCTCCAGAATGGTATCTTCGCCCATTCCGAATCCGACGAGATCCGCTTTCGCATCCAGCAGAATGGACCGGCGGACTTTGTCGCTCCAGTAATCGTAATGAGCCAGTCGTCGCAGAGACGCTTCAACACCGCCTGCGATCACGGGAACTCCGGGAAAGGCTTCGCGAGCTCGTTGACAGTAACCGAGGGTGGCTCGATCAGGACGAAGTCCGATTCGTCCGCCGGGCGAATACGCGTCGTCGTTGCGGACTTTGCGATTGGCCGTGTAGTGGTTGATCATGGAATCCATGTTCCCCGCGCTGATGGCGAAGAACAGTCGTGGCTTGCCGAACGTCTTCCATGGGTCGCAAGATCGCCAGTCCGGTTGACTGACAATGCCGACTCGAAAACCGCCCGCCTCCAATGTCCGCCCGAGAATGGCCATCGCGAAACTCGGATGATCGATGTACGCGTCGCCGGTGATGATCACGACGTCCAGTTCATCCCAGCCGCGTTCCAAAGCTTCTGCCATCGTCATTGGCAGCGGCTTTGAGTCTTTCGCGCGGCGATCCTGAGCCCGCAAGGCTGCCAAAGGATCGGCGTCGGCGAGTGAGCTGTTCAAAATCGGCAGGCTGATTGTGTTCGAATTTGTCATGCGGCAGATGATACCAGTCCGCAGACTGATCATCCACGCGTGATCGTGCCGCGTCGTGCGAAATCAGAAAACGTTCATCTGCCGGTCAATATTCCCGGTCAGGTTGTGGCGGTAAAAGGTTTCCCCGACCGTTTTTCGAGTCCCCGGCATTGAAAAAAACGCGATTGTGAAACACGGGTACTATCTTTGACCTCTGTAGTGAAACCGGGTTTTCAAAGTCACCCTTCATTCTGAGCCTGAGGCGCTAGCCGATTCGACGGGAGAAAATCGGCTAGCGCCTCAGGCTCAGAAGCGAGGTGGCTTTATTCCGCCATCGGAGCTGCGGAGCCGAATGATTTTGGAAACATGGTCTTTAGCTGTGACACACGCACTGCCAGAAACAAATCGCCGGTACCGATGAGTCCGATCGCAAGCACATCGCCATTCGCGTCCAGAATCGGAAGGCTTCCATCCAGCTTGTCGTGACGAAAAAGCTGCCAGACGGTTTGACCAAGATCAGGTGCCTTTCGATCAAGATCGTTCACCGTGGTTTCGAACAGTTCCAGAGTTGGGTTCTCACTAACAATTGCGGCCTGTCCCCAGAAATGAACTTCATCGCCTTCTCCGACAGCGGCTTCTGAAAGACGGAAACGATGATTGGCTTCAATTGGTTGTTCAGGTTCGAACGTGACCCAACCCTGAGGCCCTTCTTCCAGAATGTTGATGGGAACAATGCCGCCATCATCGAACTGCGCAAAGAACGCCGAGTCGCCATCGGACAACCGGACTTGTGAGACAATCCGCATCTGTGGCGAGACAATCACTCCATAGCCGACGATGTGTGTATTCTCACGCGGATCCTGCGTGAGTATTTCAACAATCCCCGATCTCCAGCGAGACTTCTGCTAGTCGGTCGCCTTCGCAATGGATTTGGGAATGCGGCCGTGGCCTGAGCTTCTCTGGCGAATCGCTTGCGAGCCGCCGCACTAACGGCCAGTTGCGGTGCCAGAACTTTTACCGCGACCAGTCGTTTTAATTTCGACTGATAGCCCTTGAGTACCACGCCCATGCCGCCATGTCCGATGACTTCCTGAATCTCAATGTCGCCGAGCCGTCCGATGTATTCGGCCGACGATGAAGGTTCGAGACATTCGACGGCAAAGTCGGCGGCCGAGTCTGATTCGTTCGAGTGGGCGAATCCAATCACCGAGCGTTCGGATTCACCCGATTCACATCCGCCACATGGCGATCGGGCGTTCCCTGTTTTCGAACGAGTCGCGTCAGAAACGGTTTATACGCGAAGACGAACTCGGTCCACGCGCGATCATTTCGCGGGTCTTTCAGTCGTACGATGAGGCTATGACGAGTTTCCGGCGGACGCATCGAACTCTGCAGTACGAGACACACCAAATTGAGGCAAAAAACGAGTCACTATTTATGATGAGTCTCGATGCGGGCAGGTACCTCACAGAGAAAAAGAACTTTGCTGATGGAAAATCTGACTTGCGTCAAACCTATTGGGAGACGGACAGTTTCTCGCTTTCCTGAGCTCGTAATCCGACAAGTCGCAACAGTTGAACGAACCGTCCTATCTGACAACCGCGGAAAACGCGTTGAGTCATCCGGGGGAGGCGGCAGTCTTTACCCGATCGCAAAGAATCCCGGCGTGTTTGTAATCGTCATCGTCGATAGTTCTTTCCAGATTCCGCTGTCCTGTGTGTTAAGGAAAGTCTGTCGATGAACGCTCGAGTCTTTCTCCTGATGCTGGTTACCTTCGCCTTCATGGGCGTTTGGGATGCTGACCGTCCTGCCGTAAAACTGGCAAAGGCGGCAAAACCCGATGTATCAGTTGCCGCGTCGCAATCTGAGCCGGTTCACCACGAGCATCAGGTGCAGCCGGAATCGCATGACGATTCTGCTGGTGTCGCATCTGCTGCTGTAGCACAAGAAACTCTTCCGCTTGATGTGCAGACGGTGCTGCTGCTTGTGGCATCTGTACCGTGGGAGAGTTCCGTAGAAGTGGAAGTTCCGAAACCTGCAGAGTCCGTTGTTGAACAGACGCGATCAGGTGTTTTCGAGCGGGCGACGGATGTGGTTGCGGATCTTATCACAGACATGGTCAATGCGCAGGCAATGCCTGTTGAAGTGACTTTTGCCGATGAAGCTTCGGAAGTCGAGGTCACCATCGTTGAAGAAGCATTGGCTCCGGTCGAAGCGGTTCATGAGAGCGAAGAGTTGCCTGTGGCAGCTGAGACTTCCGCAGC
The DNA here is from genome assembly GCA_003669615.1 of Planctomycetota bacterium. Taxonomy (GTDB): domain Bacteria; phylum Planctomycetota; class Planctomycetia; order Planctomycetales; family Planctomycetaceae; genus SXXK01. The sequence goes on along the minus strand of QWOO01000166.1, from coordinate 1,640 downwards.
GTCTGAGTCCATCACATTGTCGCAGGAGGCGGCGGAAGCCTTCATACCTCTGCCAAAGAATCTGGCCGCCGGGACATGGCAGGTGATGACGGAATCGGGTGAGTTCTATCGAGTGACCATTGACAAGTCGCGTGCCGATTCTGCGGCGATGGAAGATCGAGCGGCAGTTCTTGAAGAGGAATCGTTTTCAGCAATCACTACTGACGCCGGCGTTCGATGGTGTTTCATTCGTGCGTTCGCCAGTCCGCAGTTGCCAGTTACAAGTCGTCAGGCCTCAACGGAATTCTTTGGTCCGGGTGCCAAGTGATCTGTCCGACGAGGTTGAGTTGTTGAAAACTTTTGAAGTGCCATCAACCCCGCTTGAGCCGGGGCTTGTACGTTTTGACGGCATGTGGCTGCAATCCCGGACAATCCTCAGCCGGTTGTGCATTCCGCCGTAAGTCCGAGAATTCCGCTGCCCACGTTTCACTCGCGTGAATTCTCGCAGCCTGGAAATTGGGCGGTCTGGTCCGTTTTGCGTCGATGCGAAGGGCGAAATCGTCCGCAAAACTCGGAAATTCGCAGCTTCCCTCAGGTCGATTCGTGTCCCTGCTGGAGAACCATCGATTTCGACGGTACCGTACGCGAATTCAATGCGTTTTTGCTGTTTTTTGCAGCCTGCCGTGCAGGCTGTGGACCTCGCAGATCTGGATGCGACCGTTTCCCATGGCTGAAGTCACAGGCCCCGATTTTTCCAAGAACGAACTTATCCCCGCCATTGCGCAGGATTCAGCGACAGGTGATGTCCTGATGATGGCGTGGATGAACAAAGAGTCCTACGAAGAGACTCTGCGCACGGGCCGCGTGGTTTACTACAGCCGCAGCCGCCAGAAGCTCTGGCGAAAGGGTGAAGAAAGCGGCAACGTTCAGGAGTTGCATGCCATCTACTTTGACTGCGACGGCGACACACTGCTGGTCAAGGTCAACCAGATTGGTGGAGCGGCCTGCCACGAAGGATTCCGCAGCTGCTTCTTTCGCCGCATCGATCCGCAGACTCAGCAGTTCGCTGTTGAAGGCGAGCGTGTGTTCGATCCCAAAGCGGTCTACGGCAAATAAACTCGGTCCGCCAGGATCGGCGGGCGATCAGAATTCCCACGTAAGCTTCGTTTGATTGAAGGTTTTGAAAAATGGCAGGTCGAGTTCTGAAGTTAGGTATTCCCGCCGGCAGCCTGCAGGAATCCACCGCGGCGTTGTTTAGTCGAGCCGGTTACAACATCAAGTTTGCGTCTCGGTCTTATTTTCCGACCGTGGATGATCCCGAAATTGAGTGCATGCTGATCCGCGCTCAGGAGATGGCTCGTTACGTAGAGAACGGAATTCTCGACGCGGGCATCACGGGCTACGACTGGATTCTGGAAACTAACGCCGATGTGCATCAGGTCTGCGAACTTGTCTTTTCCAAAGTCAGTCGCGGCCCAGTGCGATGGGTGTTGTGCGTTCCGGAAGATTCGCCGATTAAGACGGTGAAAGATCTGGAAGGCAAACGGATCGCGACGGAAGCTGTGGGCTTGACGACTCGCTTTCTGGAAAAGCACGGAGTCAAAGCCAGCGTTGAATTTTCCTGGGGCGCGACGGAAGTGAAGCCGCCAAAGTTGGCCGAT
>QWOO01000332.1 GCA_003669615.1 Planctomycetota bacterium | reverse complement strand
CTGGTTCATGGTTCTTTGTTGAACCGGCTTCCGCAGTGGCTGGCGGTCATTGCACGCAGTTCTTTCTGGTCGGACATTTTTGAACAGCCTCTCTGGTCCGACGAAACGGCGACGCGCCTGACCGCCGTCACGGAACGCGCGGCGATGCTGCTTGTGCCGGTTTCTCAGCATCACGGTGACGACGATGCTCCGGAGGTTTCTGCACCTTCACTTGCGGAACTTCTGGAATCCCTTCTGCCGATGACAGGCAGCCAGTGGGATCGGCGACTGCAGAAGCTTGTCCGACAGTGTCAGCAGCCGGCCGCTGTGGAAGTATCAAAGCCAAAGAGTCTGAAAAAGAAACCGGCCGACGAAGAAACGGCAAAGGATGGCGAGTCGAAAAAAGGGGAGTCGCGAGACAAGCAGAAGCTCGCCACGTCATGGGAATCGGATGCTTCCTGCGTCGCCATTCTGCGATCCAGCCTGGATGCGGACGCGGATCTGGCAACGCTCGAGTGGCATTCTGCTGATTCGAATTTGCTGCTCGCCGCCGCGGGTGTGCCGGTGCTTGCAGGCAAATGGGACTGGTCCGTTAAGCTTAACGGGCAAGTGATTCCTGGACCGACGACGTGGAAATGCAGCTGCTGGTTTTTGGATCCGGAAACCGTCTTTGTGGAACTTGAGGGTGAAGATTCGGCACCGGTGAAGCGAGTGCGTCAGTTGCTGCTGGCACCTCGCGATCGCTTTGCTGTCATGACAGACAGCGTGACGGTGAAGGACGGGACGGATCAAAAGATTGAACTGACAACATCCGTACCGCTTGTTGAAGGCACGTTGTGCGCGGTGGATTCGGTGACTCGCGAACTGTCGCTCATCGCCGGGCCACGCACTGTCCGTGTCTTTCCCGTGTGGATGGAAGATGATCGCGTTCAGCATTCTTTGGGAAGCTGCCGTGAAGCAGACGGCAGGCTGGAACTTTCGGCCGTCGGTCAGGGTGGTGTGACGATGCCCCTGGCGCTCGACTGGCATCCCAAACGCACAGAATCGCCGGCCGACTGGGCGCGGTTGACCGTGACGCAGGTGCGGCGAGTGGTCAGTAGTCAGGAAGCCTGCGGATTTCGTGTTCGCATCGGCGACCATCAGGTGTTGATCTATCGGAGTCTGGTGAAACCGGTGGAAAGTCGAGCGGTGATGGGGCTGCACACGTGGGACGAAACTGTTTACAGTCGAGTTCCCCACAAGCCTGGCCATCTGTCGCCGCTTGTGGAAGTGGAATCGCCGGAGTAGCCATGTGGACAAAGGCGCGCAGCCCGGTAACCGTTTAAGCCGGACGAACCGGGCGTCTGTGGTGATGTCGCGTGCGGTAATGTGTTCGCCAATCGTTGCTTTTATGCTGCCACTCGCCGACAATCGCACAACCTACGGTCGAAGTTCCGGTCTGGAAATCGATCGCTGGTCCCCGCCCGTTCTTCTCTCCTGAAAGTGTGTTTCGGCGATGACAGATACGCAAAAGACTATCGTTGTAATTGAAGACGATCGAGATATCTCCGCGGCCATTCAGGGCGTCTTGAACGGAGCCGGTTATCGAGTTCTGGCGGCAAGCAACGGGCAGGACGGACGACGTCTCATTCAGGCTCAAAAACCAGACCTCGTTTTGACCGACATGATGATGCCGCGAATGGGCGGATTTCCGGTTCTGGAATTTCTGGCAGAGATGTCGGATGCACCGCCCGTCATTATGATGACTGCAAACGAAGGCAGTCGGCATAAGGCGTATGCGGAGATGCTGGGCGTCGTCGACTATCTGCGAAAGCCGTTTGCGATGGAGGTGATGCTGGAATCTGTTGCGCGAGCCATCGCAGCAAAGGAAGCAAAACGAGCGAGCGAACAAGCTTGATTTTGAATGTTACTTCGTTTCGAGTTTTGTGCCGAGAATCAGTTTGCCGACAATCAATCTACCAGGAACCGTTGTAAGAACGTCTGACTCAACAACAACTTTAGATCTCGCAAAATAACGGAACCTCAACTCAGGAATACAACACGATGTTGCATGCAGTGATCATGGCAGGAGGCAGTGGGACTCGTTTTTGGCCGCAGAGCAGGCAGAAACTGCCCAAGCAGTTGTTACGGCTGGCCGGCGACCGCACGATGATTCAGCAGACCCTTGATCGTTGTCGGGGCTGGGTCGATCCTGCTCAGGCCTGGGTCGTGACGAATGAAATTCAGGCGCCCGAAACGGCTCGACAGCTTCCCGAAATTCCTGCGCCCAATATTCTGATCGAACCGGCCGCGCGAAACACGGCTCCTTGCGTCGGACTGGCTGCCGTCGAAATTCTGCTGAAGGATCCCGATGGCATCATGTTTGTGCTTCCCGCCGATCACGTCATCGAAACGAATGAAGCGTTTGCAAGTGCCGCTAAGCGAGCCATGGAGATTGTCGAGGCAGATCCTGGTCGCCTGGTGCTGTTCGGAGTCACTCCTTCGTTTCCCGCAACCGGGTATGGTTATATTGAACGCGGGGCAAGTATCGAAGAAGATTCGCCTCGCGTTTACGCGGTGAATGCGTTCCGTGAGAAGCCGCATCAGAGTCTTGCTGAACAGTATCTTCGCGAAGGCCGGTTCTTTTGGAATTGTGGGATCTTCTGCTGGAAGGCGAAGACCATTCTGAGTCTTCTTGAGCAGTTCGAACCGGAACTCTATGCCGGCCTGATGAAGATTTCGGATGGCATCCGAGCGGGGCAGGGACCGGCTGTGATTAAATCCGTCTTTCCAACTCTGAAAAGCATTTCCATCGACTATGCCGTTCTCGAACGTGCTCAGGCTGTCGTGGTCGTGGAAGCTCCCTTTCAGTGGGACGACGTGGGTAGCTGGCTGTCGCTGCCGCGCCTGAACGGATCGGATTCCGAAGGCAATACCGTCGACGGTGCTTTTTGTGGCGTGGACACTCAGGGGTGCATCATTCGCACGTCGAACGACCATTTGGTCGCGACTTTGGGACTGAGAAACCTTATCATTGTGCACACTCCGGATGCGACGCTCGTTGCCGATGCGTCCCAGTCGGAACGAATTAAGGAAGTCCTTGGACAGCTTGAAAAGCAGAGTCGTAAAGAATATCTGTAAGCTCCCGTCCTGACGTCGCCCCAACCACGCGTCCTGACGTCCCACGTAACAGACCGAGACGAAACATGACTGCTCAAAACTTCTGCGGCCGCACACGACGAGAAATGCTGTGGCAAACCGGATCCGGTTTTGCTGGCGTGGCAATGACCGCGCTGATGGAACGCGACGGCTTTTTCTCCGGCCAGACGTTAGCTGCGGACGGGCAGACGAAGTGGGCCAATCCACTGGCTCCGAAACAGCCTCATTTTGAGCCCAAAGCGAAGAACGTCATCTTCCTTTACATGTACGGCGGACCCAGTCAGGTTGATACGTTTGACTACAAGCCGTCCATGTATGGGATGGATGGCAAGACGATTGAAGTCAAGACCTTCGGCCGTGGCGGTCATCGCAATCAGGGACGCATCGTCGAGCCTCGCTGGAAGTTCAAGCAATACGGCGATTGCGGTAAATGGGTCAGCGACTTGTTTCCGCATCTGGGCACGTGTGCCGATGACATGGCCTTCATTCATTCGATGACAGCTGATTCGCCGATCCACGGTTCGGCCATGCTGATGATGAATTCCGGACGAATTCTGAGCGGTCATCCGTGTTTGGGTTCCTGGGTCAACTATGGACTTGGCAGCGTGAACGAAGACCTGCCCGGCTTTGTGGTGATGCTCGATCCGCGTGGTGGTCCCATCAGCGGCTCCAAGAACTGGAGCAGCGGATATATGCCGGCGACTTATCAGGCGACGGTGATGCGGTCCGGAGCGAATCCGATTCTGGATCTGACGCCGCCATCAGAACTGACTGGCGGGGCTCAACGACGCCTGCTGGACACGCTGCGACAGTACAACGAAGAACATCTGGCACCGCGCGCCGACAACAGCAACCTGGCGGCTCGCATTGCAAGCTATGAGCTGGCTTACAAGATGCAGTCACAGGCACCGGAAGCCGTGGATATTTCTCAGGAGACTCAGGCGACTCAGGAACTGTACGGCCTGAACGATCCTCGGTCCGAGAAGTTCGGGAAGCAGTGCCTGCTGGCTCGCCGCATGGTCGAACGTGGCGTGCGATTCGTCCAGATTTATTCAGGCGGAGCACATAACGACGATAACTGGGATGCGCATTCCGATATGGAAGCGAATCACAATCTGCATGCCGGTGAAACGGACAAGCCGATTGCCGGATTGATTAAGGATCTTAAAGAACGCGGCCTGCTGAAGGACACGCTGATTGTCTGGGGCGGTGAATTTGGTCGTCAGCCCACGGCGGAATACGCGACGGGCAGCGGTCGAGACCACAACAGCTACGGATTCACAACCTGGATGGCCGGCGGCGGCGTCAAGGGCGGCACGACAGTGGGAGCAACCGACGAAATCGGCAGCCGCGCTGTGGAAGATGTATGTCACGTGAAGCACATGCACGCCACGGTCCTGCAGCAGCTGGGTCTGGACCCTGCAAAGCTCACGTACTTCTTTGGTGGTCTGGACAACTCACTGGTCGGTGTCGAGGGAGCTCAACCGATCTGGAAGATCATTTCATAGCAGCGTCTGGGCTGCAACGCGGGATCTACGGAAGCGTATATCGACGCAGCAAAAAAAGAACCCGTTGCTGGTGAACGCTGTGTCGTGAACAGAGCTCATCAGAACGGGTTTTGGCGTTGAAGGATTGCGCGGCCTGAATTAGCGATGGTAGCCGAGCGATGTCATGACATCGAAGAGTTCTTCGAAAGTGATAAAGCGGCGGTGATGAGCCACCTTGTAATCGTCGATGGAATTGGCCAGTTCTGCCACTTCGGGACGAGCCGAGCGGTTTCCGTCACGGAACTGACGACGTTCGAAACCAGTTGCACCGGCGACGGCCGCGCCCTGATCGCGTTGACGACGTTCTACAAAACCTGCTGGAGGTGCTTCTACAAGAGTCTGTTCGGCCATCTCATATCTCACACAGAAAATCAGTAATGAAGGAACGAAGGAACGACTCCTGAACCCTCAAATATCTATAGAACCATTGGTCGCGTTTTGGCGGGTGGCAAACAACTTCTGAAAACGTCTGCGGGAACGAGCAACAAAATGGGCACCTGTGCGGAGATGGATCGGTTGTAGCGGATGGGCAAGAAAGACGCGTTTGCCGGAGCTGACGGCAGGTCTGCAATGAGGCTCACTTCAAATGTGGCTCGTGTCTCCGACGCGAGACTTTTATACGCACTCTCTCTCGAGAGCAGGAGCGTCGCACTCTCCAGAATTACGCTTCAATTCGACAAAACCGAAATCCGAGACTGCACCCCGCGGTAGGGTAAGTTGGGCTCTGGGATTGACCCAAAGGGCCGTTTCCAGCAATATTCGCCGATTCAATCTCTTCGGCGTCTCAAAATTGCCGGAAAACGTGACATCTCTCGACTCTTCAAACATTGTCCGACTGCAGAACGACGCAGTATGAGACTCATTGGCTAACGTGTGTTCATGACCTCAGGATCACAACCCGACCGTTTCGAATTGGCACGCCTTGAGAAGCTGGAGAAAATTCAGTCACTCGGTCACGATCCCTGGGGTCAGCGATTCGACAATCATGAGGGAATTGCGGCGGTACGTGAACGTTGCCCGGCGGAATCGGGGACTGACGGCGAAATGGTCCGAGTAGCCGGGCGAATTCGGGGACGTCGCAAGGCCGGGAAACTGCGGTTTATTGATCTTCAGGACCAGACCGGTCGAATTCAGCTGCTGTTTTCCAAAGGTGACATGACCGAGCCACAGTGGGAACTGATGAGCGCACTGGATGACGGCGACTTGATCGGTGCCGACGGTCCGTTACGTCGAACCAACACGGGCGAAGTGTCGGTGTTCGTGAAAGAGCTGACAGTGCTCTGCAAGTCGCTCACACAACCGCCGGAAAAGTTTCACGGTCTGAAGGACGAAGAGATACTTGTTCGTCAGCGGTATCTCGATTTGATTTACACCGACGGCGTTCTGGAACGCATGCTGAAGCGATCCACGATCATTGACTCTGTTCGTCAGACGCTGCGAGCCAATCGTTTTTACGAAGTTGAAACGCCGGTCCTGCACGCGGTCGCCGGTGGCGCTGCAGCGCGTCCGTTTGTGACTCATCATAATGCGATGGACATGGAGCTTTACCTTCGCATCGCGCTGGAACTGCATCTGAAGCGTCTGATGGTCGGTGGCATCGAACGGGTTTATGAAATTGGTCGCGTGTTCCGCAACGAAGGCGTGGATGCGACGCATAATCCTGAATTCACGATGATTGAAATCTATCAGGCTTACGGCAACTACGAATCCATGATGGATCTGACCGAGCAGATCGTTGTGAATGCGATCAAGTCGCTTGGCCCTGGGCTGACAATTCCGTGGGGCGATGCGGGCGACCAGATTGACTTCACGCCCCCGTGGCCTCGTCGCAAATACGCCGACCTCTTCAAAGAACACGCCGGCTGCGACATGCACGACGGTCCTGCTGTGGAAGCCATTGCGAAGAAGTTCGGGATTGAAACCGCGGGCGTGCATCCGGATGTCATCGTCAACGAAGTGTTCGAAAAGACGGTAGAAGACCATTTGAGCGGTCCGGTATTTGTCATCGACTATCCCGCTTCGATCTGTCCGCTGACAAAGCGAAAGCAGAGCGATCCTGCGATTGCAGAACGCTTCGAGCTATACATTCGCGGCATGGAACTGGCCAACGCATATACCGAGTTGAACGATCCGCGTCTTCAGGAAGAACTCTTCCAGACACAGCTGGCCGGGCTGAAAGCGGAAGATTCGATGGCGAAGATGGATCATGATTTTGTGAAGGCTCTGAAGGTCGGTATGCCACCGGCTGGCGGGCTGGGGATTGGCATTGATCGACTGGTCATGCTGCTGACGAACAGCCATGCCATTAAAGATGTGATCTTCTTTCCGCTGACACGGCATGAAGATCATGTGCCGGCAGAAAAGAAGAAGGCTGAGTCGGCAGAGAAGTAACGATTGGCGATTGGCGATTTGAGATTTGAGATTTGAAACTGGACCTCGTGGCTCGCCTCGAAAATGGTCCTGAGTGATTGAATCAACCGCAATGGAGTGCGTTCGATGTACAAGCTATTGCTTTGCATTCGTTACCTGAGAACTAAATACATCGCTCTGGCCTGCATCATCAGCGTGATGCTGGGTGTCGCGACCATGATTGTGGTCAACAGCGTCATGGCCGGTTTCACCACGGAAATGCGTGACCGTCTGCACAATTTCCTATCGGACATTGTGATCGAATCTCGCAGCATGTCGGGTGTGGAAGACGCCAAGCGCCAGATGGCAGTTGTCGACGAAGTGGCCGGCGAGTACATCGCGGCGATGACACCGACGATTGAAATTCCAGGGATGATCACGTTTACCGATCCGTACAGTGGCGAAAGTTACACGTCGCCTGTGCAGATTCAGGGCATCGATCCCGTCGGCAAAGCCAAGGTCGGTCCTCTGCAGGATTATCTGGACAGCTACAATCCTGTCATGGAAGATGGCGTTGTTCTGCGAGAAGCTCTGCGCAGCCGGGACGAACCCATCAGCTGGAATCTCACGCGGTCCGCTCAGGAACATCGTGCGATGATTAAAGAACGCGAATCGTTGTATCTGCACGATCTGACGACGGACACTGAGCCGGAATTTGATGCGACCACTCCGGCGGCCACGAACTCTGCGACGCCGGAATTTGATGTGACAGATTCGAAAGCAGCATCAGAAAAAGCGGCCGGCAGTGAGAACTCCGAGCCGACGCCAGGGATCATTCAGGACGATTTCATCAACGACCCGATTGTTGCCGACCAAAATTCGTCGGTGAAGACACGACCACTGGCGGCTCGCATTTTTCTGGGAGAAGGTCTGGTCAGCTTTCAGGCGCAGAATCCCGAAACGGGCAAGTTGCAGAAGGTTATGATGGTTGAGCCGGGTGATGATGTCATCGTCAGCACGGTGACTGCCGGCCGGCCGCCTGAACCGGTTCGAATTTCGGCCACCGTCGTCGATTCGTTTCGCAGCGGCATGAATGAATATGATACCAGCATTGTGCTGATGAACATTAACGAGCTGCAAAAGAGCCGAGGAATGCATCTCGATAATTCCATCACTTCCATTCACATCAAGCTGAAGAGCTACGACGATGCCGAAAAGGCTATCGCCGCTTTGGAGCGTGCCTTTCCTCCGGGACAGGTCACTATTCGCACGTGGGAAGAGAAACAGGGTCTGCTGTTGTCTGCGGTAGAAGTGGAAACGGCCATTCTGAACGTTCTGCTGTTCCTGATCATCACCGTTGCCGGCTTCGGAATCCTTGCGATCTTCTACATGATCGTCGTCGAGAAGACTCGTGACATCGGCATTTTGAAATCGCTTGGTGCCAGCTCCAATGGCGTTATGTCGATCTTCCTGTCATACGGACTGGGACTGGGCATCGTCGGCAGCACTGCAGGAGTCGTCATCGGCTTGCTGTTCGTGCGTTACATCAATCAGATCGAAGATTTTCTGAGCTGGATCACGGGCCGCAAAGTGTTCGATGAAAAGATCTACTACTTCTTTGAGATCCCGACGAGTGTCAGTCCGCTGATGGTTTGCAGTGTGGCGATTGGTGCGATCAGCATCGCTGTTCTGGCCAGTATCCTGCCGGCTCGCCGTGCTTCGCGATTGCATCCGGTGCGTGCATTGCGGTTCGAATGATCTGATGTCCGGCTGAATCGTGATTTAAAACCTGTGTGCAGATCGAGCTTACAGAAGACTGTCTACCGAGTTCAAAGTATCCCGCCATGGCAGAGACACTGAAAATGACAACGCCGCTGATTTCCGCCGAGGCGATTACTAAATCCTACTACAAGGGGCAGCACAAGGTGCCGGTGCTGCAGGGCGCGGGGCTGAAGGCGCATCGCGGCGAGTTCATCTCCGTGATCGGCCAGAGCGGTTCTGGAAAGAGTACATTGCTGCATGTGATGGGTCTGCTGGATTCGCCGGACGTGGGCGAAGTTCTGCTGGACGGAAACCGCATCGACAATCTGAATCAGAAGGCTCGCGATCAGCTGCGAAATCATGTATTCGGATTCATCTTTCAGTTCTATCACCTGTTGCCTGAATTGTCGCTGCTCGAAAATGTCATGACGCCTTTGATGATCCGTCATTCGATCTGGGGCTATTGGAAGCATCGTAAAGAAATCCGCGATGCGGCCATGAACATGATTCAGCAGGTGGGGCTTGAGCATCGTATTAAGCATCGTCCGTCGGAGCTTTCCGGCGGCGAAATGCAGCGAGGTGCGATCGCGCGGGCACTGGTCGGCAAGCCCGAAATTCTGCTGGCTGATGAGCCCACCGGAAATCTCGATGCCAGTACCGGCAGCGGCATCATGGACCTTCTGAAGTCGCTGAACGAGAATCAGCAGCTGACGATCGTGATGGTGACTCACGACGAGTCCATCGCCGCGCAGGCTCATCGCACCGTGCGACTCGCGCAGGGCAGAATTCAAACCGTCGCTCGCGAAGACGCAGCGTAAACAAAAGAAGGCTCGGAGAATTCTCCGAGCCTTCTTCATTACTGCAGGGTGTGACCTGTGAGCGGATGCGATCGCAGGCACACCGCGGGAGTGGTCTTTATCGCCGTTTACTTTATCGGCGAATAGTCCGTGGCCATCATGTAGACGGATTCCACTTTATCGACGATCTTGCCGTTCTTCTGCGTCTCTTCGGCGACTTTCAGCCAGACGGGATCAGATCGGAACGCGGCCCATGAGGCATCTGCGGCAGCTTTGTCTTTGTGAGCGATCACGTAGATCAGCGTGTTCGGCTTATCAACCGGCGTCCAGTACATGATGTTCTTAATGCCATGCTTTTCGAACAGCGCGAGCGTGTGGTTGCGAAAGCGAGCATTCAGATCGTCAATCTTGCCTTCCGGGGCATAATAGGTTCGCAGTTCGTAGAGCAAGGGGGCAGATTCCTTTTTTTCATCGGCAACGGCGGATCGGAAGAGGTCTGAGCCTGACAGAGCCAGCGTCATCAATACGCCACAGCCAAGTCCACACCAAAAATGCGTTCGAGTCATCAATTTCTCCGAAGGATACAGTCAGGAAAACTCACTAAGCGGCGATGCTACCAAAACCGGTTCGTCGGTGTGAGCGTACGAGAGTCTGAAAGCTGTCATGCGAAGTCACGGCGGACATGAGAATCTCCTGCGACGGGATCAACAATGAGTCCCACTGCAAATCTTCTTGAGGCGTTTAGAAATCTGGCACGCGATCGCATTGACCAGGGGTGGGTCAAGTTCACAAGAGCGGTTCGGCCTGATATGACACCGCTGCAAAATTCACAGTACTCTGGAGCCGCCGATGAAACTCCCCGCTCGCGTTGCGTTGACTCTGTTTGTCGCGTTTGCCATGTCTCAGTCTCTGCCAGCTCAGGAAAAGAATCTCGTGTATCCAGTTACAAAGACCGTAGATCAGGTCGATGACCTGCACGGCACGCCGGTGGAAGATTCTTATCGCTGGCTCGAGGACGATGTTCGCACAAATCCGGAAGTGGCCAGCTGGGTCGAGTCACAGAATAAAGTCACTTTTGATTTTCTGAAATCGATTCCTCAGCGCGAGGCCATTCAGAAACGCATGACTGAGCTGTGGAACTATGAAAAAATTGGAGCACCCTTCAAGCGAGGCGGACGCTACTACTTTTCTCGCAATGACGGGCTACAGAATCAGAATGTGCTGTTCCAGCAGGAGACTTTGAACAGCGATTCCAGCGTGCTGCTTGATCCGAACAGCTGGTCAAAAGACGGCACGGTTGCGCTTTCGGGCACGGCCTTCAGCGACGACGGTCGGTACGTGGCATACGGGATTCAGGATGCGGGTTCGGACTGGAATACCTGGCGAATCATGGAGATCGCCACGAACCGAGTGCTGGAAGAGGAACTCAAATGGGTGAAGTTCAGCGGAGCCGAATGGACACCGGACAGCAGGGGATTCTTCTACGCTCGCTATCCACAGCCGGAAGAAGGTGCTGCGTTCACGTCGCTGAACACGAATATGAAGGTGTACTATCATCGCGTCGGCACGCTGCAGTCTTCGGACGTGCTGGTTTATGAGCGGCCCGATCATCCGGAGTGGGGATTTCAGCTGAGCGTTTCCGAAGACGGGCACTACCTGATCATTACGGTCTGGCAGGGCACGGACGATCGCTATCGAATTGTTGTGAAGGATCTGACAGAACCGTACGGTCTTCCGTATGAACTTATCGACAACTTTGAACATGAGTATTCGTTTGTTGGAAATGACAGTCAGGTTCTGTACTTCAAGACGAACGTCGACGCTCCCAATCGTCGCGTGATCGCAATTGATCTTAAGAAGCCAGCACGTGAAAACTGGACGCAGGTCATCGCAGAAACGGACAACGCGATGGACGGCGTCGGCATCGTCGGCAACATGTTTGTCTGCAGCTATCTGAAAGACGCGAAGACTCAGGTTAAGCTGCATTCGATGGACGGCACCTTCGTTCGCGAAGTCGAGTTTCCAGGCATCGGAACAGCGGCCGGATTTGACGGACGACGTAAAGATACCGAAACGTTTTACTCGTTCAGCGGCTTTGCGGTCCCGACAACCATCTACAAGTACAACATGATCACCGGCGAAAGTCAGCTGTATCGCAAATCGCAGGTGAAGTTTAATCCGGACGAATATGAAACATCGCAGGTCTTCTATGCCAGCAAAGACGGCACGAAGGTTCCGATGTTCATCACGCACAAAAAGGGTCTGCAGCTCGACGGCAACAATCCGGTTCTGCTTTACGGTTATGGAGGATTCAATATTTCCATCACGCCGACATTCAGTGTCAGTCGAGTGACGTGGATGGAAATGGGCGGAGTGCTCGCGGTTGCCAATATTCGTGGCGGCGGCGAATATGGCGAGCGTTGGCACAAGGCCGGCACGAAGCAGAACAAACAGAACGTGTTTGACGACTTCATCGCGGCGGCCGAATGGCTGATTGCCAACAAGTACACGTCGCCAAAGAAGCTGGCGATTCAGGGACGAAGCAACGGTGGTCTGCTCGTCGGTGCCTGCATGACTCAACGGCCCGATCTGTTCGGCGCATGTCTGCCTGGCGTAGGCGTCATGGATATGCTGAGATTTCAGAAGTTTACCGCCGGCCGATTCTGGACGGACGACTACGGAAGCGCGGATGTTGCGGAAGAGTTCCCTGCGTTGCTGAAGTATTCGCCGTACCACAACATCAAAGGCGGCGTCCAGTATCCGGCGACGCTCATCACGACGGCTGATACCGATGATCGCGTTGTTCCGGGTCACAGTTTTAAGTTTGCCGCCCAGCTGCAGGCCAGTCAGTCCGGAGTCGCGCCGACACTCATTCGAATCGAAACCTCCGCAGGGCACGGGGCCGGCAAGCCAACCGCCAAGATCATCGAAGAGTCGTCCGATGAACTGGCGTTTCTCGTGAAGACGCTCGGTATGAAGTAAGAGGATCGCTCGATTGAGTTCGCTGCCGTTCGCACATCTGAACCTCCGCAGGAACCCGTTCGGTGAGTTCTCTGCGGAAGAACGTACGCAGCTGGCCGTGCTGGACCTTGAGCCGGCGATCGCCCATCTGTCCAGCGCTGTGGCGAACGGTCGAGGAGCGGTGGTGCAGGTGCTGGGTGAAAAAGGGTTTGGCAAGACGACTCATTTGCTGGCCCTGTACGCGCGGTATCCTGGAGCTTCGTATGTCTATATCGCCGAGGGTGAGCGTGCGACGATTCCGGCCACGGGCGAGCCACTGCTGATTGATGAAGCGCAGCGTCTGACGGTACTGCAGCGAATCCAGCTGTTCCGTTCGACTCGAACTTTAATCCTTGGGACGCATTATGATTTTGAGTCTGCGCTGCGGCGTTGTGGTCGATCGGTGTTATCACTGACAGCGAATCGCCATACTGCTCCCGAAAGGGTTTGGCAAATCCTGAATCAGCGGATCGAATTTGTACGTCGCGGTGATGGAGACATCCCGTCTGTTTCGCCGAAAACGGTGCAGCAGCTGTTGGCCGAGTTTGGCTGCGACCTGCGAAGTATGCAGCATTCGCTGTACGATCGTTTTCAGAAACTCGGGAGAGTTCAGGATGTCTAATTGTCAGATCAGCATCACATTCGATCGACCTGATCGCATCTATTTCGGCGGCGAAACGGTGCGAGGCGTTGTGAAAGTGAACGTGCAGGAAGACACGAAGGGAAATGGAATTCGTCTCACGCATCTTTGGCGAACTCATGGTCGCGGCAATGCAGAATCCGGACCCGAGGCAGTGGTTCTGCTGGCGCCGGCTCAGCAGCTGATCGCCGGTGAGCAGATGGAGTTTGCTTTTGAAGTGATCGCACCGACCTATCCTGTGACGTACCGTGGTCAGCTGATTTTTCTGGACCATTATGTGCGAGCCGACGTGGACGTCCCGTGGGCTCGAAATCCCTGGACGGAGGAAGAATACATCCTGCGGCCCGGTTTGCAGCCATCCCAAATGACGGGCTCACGCGAACAGGTGATTTCTCTGAAACCGCCCGCGCCGGAAGCTGGCGTTGTTGGGAAAATCATTCTGTGGCTGGTGGTCATTGTGCTGCTGGGGACGGTGGCGGCCTTCGCGTTGTTTCTGTTGCCGATTATCGCGGCGGTGGGTGTATACCTCTGGTTGCGAAAAATGGCCGTGGCCGCTCGGACCGGCAACGTCGAAGTTTCCATGCCGCATAGGATTGTCGCTCCAGCAGAGCCGTGGCCTGTGTCGATTCATTTTACTCCGCGAAAATCGTTTCAGGTAAATCGTATCTGTCTTCAGATTGTCGGAAAAGAAACGGCAACGGCAGGCAGTGGTTCCAACAAGACCACGACCACTCATGAGTTATTTTCAGAACAGTTTATTCTCCGCGATGGCGGCCTGTTGATGGCCGGAGAGACGGTGGACGAAAAGCTGGTCGTGCCGTTTCCCGATACGCGAGCCTTCAGTCTTGATCAGGCGAATAACACGATCAAATGGACGGCCGAAGTTCGAATCGACATCCCGAGGTATCCGGACTGGGTTATCACAGAATCTCTGCAGGTTGTGCCCATTGAGTTTCTGGGAGATCAGGCCAAACTGCCGAACGGCACTACCGGATCCAGTCGTACCACCTGGTCAGCAGAACTGCCGACGTGGTCCAGCGGCTCTGACAATGAAGATGATGACGAAGATGTGACTGGTGATGAAGATGTGACTGGCGACGATGAGTCGGCCGACGAGCAGGTCAAGGAACGAGAAATCACGCCACGTGATGTTTCTGAGAAGGATGTGCGGTCATCCACTGCACCTGAAATCCCTGGCAGCGACGTCCGAAGCTTTCCTGTCTCGACAACGATTCAGCAGCTCGTGCAGCAGCTGGGTTCCGTCGGACGCAACAACAATCTGCGTGCCGAAATTATTGCCGAGTCTTCTGAGCGATCGTATGAAGTCTCGGTTGTGATTGATCGTATCGTCAGTTCGCTGGGAACGGTCAGTTTGGGCGAGGCGGATACGAATGGCAAAACCGTGACGGGAAAAATCAGTGGAACAGAGCAGGCCATTGAAGTTGCGGCGACCGAAGATTCCAGCGAGGAACTGGAAGGCTTTCGTCGCGGCGACACCTGGACGGCCGAAGTGAAAGTGTTGGCCTGGGATTCCCTTTATAGTCGCCTTCGATCGGTGCAGGTGTGACTTACTGAAGTTGCGCACTGTTTTCGCGAGCTTGATCAACCGCAGTGACGAGACCGACAACTTCAATGTGTGTAAGCTCGGGCTGTCCGCGAATTCGCTGCTTCCTGGCGAATTTCAGTCAGTTTTCCAATGGGTCGATCCACGGACTATTCCTGGCGGGGGCGGAGTCCTGGAAGGTTGAAGGCAGATCCAGTACACTGCGACGCTAAATGCCTGGGACTGGTTGAACAGTGATCGAAGTCCTGTGCACAGTCGCACGTTGTCCGTCGCTGCATCGCGGACAGCGGACGGTATGGAATCGAATGGGGCAACAGTTTGTCGGCCCTGCCGTTTTTGAATATTTCTGAATCAGGAATTTAGTGATGACATTGCCGCAGGTAGTGCCCGGGAAAACTCGGATTGGCTGGATCGGAACGGGAGTCATGGGCTCCAGCATGTGCGGCCACTTGATGACCGCCGGATTTGCGGCCACGGTCTATTCACGAACTCGACAGAAGTCAGAGGCGTTACTCAGCCGCGGCGCTACATGGGCATCAACACCGAAAGAGTTGGCTCAGAACTCCGACGTGATCTTTTCGATCGTCGGGTTCCCTGCCGACGTTCGCGAAGTGCTGCTTGGAGAACACGGAGCACTCGCCGGTGCGAAAGCCGGCGCGGTACTGGTCGACATGACCACCAGCCAGCCATCTCTGGCCGTGGAAATCTATGAAGCTGCCAAAGCGAAAGGTGTCCTCAGCGTGGATGCTCCTGTTTCGGGCGGCGATGTTGGCGCGAAGAACGCCGCACTGTCGATCATGATTGGCGGCGACGCGGACGTGGTGACCTCACTTCAGCCGATGTGGGAAGCGATGGGGAAAACGATTGTGCATCAGGGTCCGGCAGGATCTGGGCAGCACGCCAAAACAGTCAATCAGATTTTGATTGCCACCGGGATGATCGGCGTCTGCGAAGCACTGCTTTATGGATACAAGGCGGGTTTAGATCTGTCGACGGTGTTGAAGTCCGTTTCCAGCGGTGCGGCCGGCAGCTGGTCGCTGTCAAATCTGGGGCCACGCATCATCGACAATAACTTTGACCCGGGCTTTTTTGTCGAGCACTTTATTAAGGACATGGGCATCGCTCTGGAGGAATCCCGCCGCATGGGACTTTCCCTGCCGGGCCTGGCCCTGGGAATGCAGCTGTATCAGGCCGTGAAGGCTCAGGGCTT
>QWOO01000030.1 GCA_003669615.1 Planctomycetota bacterium | reverse complement strand
TTGATGCGTCAGGAATTCGGAAAGTGTTTGATCTGGCCGCAACGATGACGCGGCCGATCAACCTGAGTATCGGGCAGCCACACTTCGATACGCCTCAGCCGATCAAAGATGCGATCTGCAAAGCGGTTCAGGATGGCAAGAATGCATACAGCCAGACGCAGGGAATTGCACCGCTCTTAAGCCTTTTGCAGAAGGATGTTGATGACAGGTATCATCACTCCGATCGTAAAGTGTTTGTCACTTCCGGAACCAGCGGCGGTTTGATGCTTGCACTCTGCACCTTGATCAACCCGGGCGACGAGGTGATCGTGTTTGATCCCTGGTTTGTGATGTACCGCCATCTCACGACGCTCGCAGGCGGCAAGGTGGTGGAAGTCTCCACGTACCCGGATTTCAAGATTCGAATTGAGGATGTGCGGGCGGCGATTACTCCACGAACGAAAGTTATCTTGTTTAACAGCCCGGCGAATCCCACGGGTGCGGTCGCTACAAGGGAGGAAGTAAAAGCTTTAGCAGAGCTTGCTGCGGAGAAAAACATCGCATTGATCAGCGACGAAATCTACCGAGTTTTCTGTTACGACGAACCGTTCCACAGTCCTGCGGAATGGAATGACCGGACCATTGTGATCGACGGGTTCAGCAAGTCTCATTCGATGACCGGCCTGCGGCTGGGATTTATCCACGGTCCTCAGTATCTCATCCAGCAGATGCTGAAACTTCAGCAGTTTACCTTCGTGTGTGCGCCTCATCCTGTTCAGTGGGCCGGAGTTACCGCGTGGGAACTCGATCTGCAGCACAATGTGGATGACTATCGCCGGAAACGCGAAATGTTGGTCAGTCTCCTGCAGGCAGACTTTGACATTCAGGGTGGTCAAGGTGCATTCTATCTGTTTTTGAAAGCTCCGTGGGGTACGGGTTCGGAGTTCGTGGCTGAAGCGATTCGTAACAATCTGCTGATCATACCCGGAAATGTGTTCAGTCCGTCCGACACACATTTCCGCGTTTCTTTCGCCGCGGAAGACGATCTCATTCGTGAAGGGGCTGAGATTCTCTGCCGCCTTGCGCGAAATCCTCCAGCGGGAACGCGGTTGGAGTCCGTCTGAAGCACTCGGTCGAATCTCATTATCTGGTCATTTTTATGAACATGTGGTTGTTGCGGAGATTTGCTTTTCCCACGGAGCCGTGATTTTGAGGCCGCATTACCACTGTTACTGGGGCGTTGTAAGCACTGAGAAGGCCCCGACAGTGACGATGTGTGGGCTTTTAGGGGCTGATTTTCTTGCTCCGGCAGGGAAAACCGGGGATGATGTCCTCAAGATCGGAAAAGGCTGAACAATCCTGTCCGCGAGCCGGGTCTGTATTTTTGACAGACCCGAGCGTCGGATGATTTACTAAAACGAACGAATTTTGTTCCGGAAAAAGTCGGATTCCTAAGGGGAAATTTATGCGAGCACTTCGTCAGCGAACACGCGGTTTTACTCTGATTGAGCTCCTTGTGGTGATCGCCATTATCGCCATCCTTGTGGCGCTGCTGCTTCCAGCAGTTCAGCGGGCACGAGAAGCTGCCAATCGCACGCGATGTGAAAGTAATCTGAAGCAGCTTGTGCTGGCGATGCACAACTATCACGACACCCACACTTGTTTTCCTCCAGGCATGATCACAACACGGATTCCGGCCACCATTGATGTCACTCCGGCAGGTGCTCGCACTGTGGACGCGACCGAGCCGATCGACAATCGCCTCGGACTTGGGTTGCACGGTATGAGCTGGATGTTTCATATCCTGCCGTACGTGGAACAGGACAATGTGTATCAGGTTTGGCGTCCGCAGTTGAATGTGTATGGGAACTCGAATCAAACACTGGATGTGACCTGGACCCGAACAGGTGCACCGGCACTTGCTGATATTCCCGGCTTCTACTGTCCATCGCGTCGAGGCAAGATGGGTCGCACTGGCGAATTCTCTCACAATTATTATCTTGATACTTTTGCCAGTGCGCCGCTTCCAACCGGACCGATCATTTCCGGCGGTACGGACTATGCGGGCTGCTCCGGATCGGGGCTGGTGTTTGCTCATCCCACAACCGGACTGCGTGCCGCTTTCGATCTGACGCCCGAACAGATTCAGTATCATACTCGTACGCCATCGCCAGCAGCTAGCTTCAATCAGATCGGACAGAATCTGGGCATTCTGACCGTCAACAGTTCCGTGCGAATGGGAGATATCAAAGACGGAACTTCCCAGACGATCATGATTACAGAAGCGGAACGCTTCTCGAACCTGCGTCAGGTCCAGCCACGACAGCCAAACCAGTTTGCCTGTGACGGATGGGCGTGGGGTAGTCCGGCCACACTGTTTTCTACTCAGTATGGTCCGAACCAGATGCTGGACTTTGAGTCGGCTGGTGGATCACACGGCGATACAATCATTGTGGCCTTGTCGGATGGATCCGCTCGAAAGATCACCAAGTCCATCGGACTGTCTGTCTGGCAGTCACTTGGAAATATGTCCGGGGGCATCCCGGCAGGAAATTTCTAGGATATTCGTTGGTCCGGAAACTTTCTGAAGTGAGTCGCAAATTTGCCAGGTTGACGATGTCTCATCGCCAGTCTGGCTTTTTGCTTTCGCGAGGCGATGCTGCTGCGGGCTCCATGCCGCTGCCTGTGCTGCTTGTTGACGGCATTCCGATAACTTCGAACTTGTCCAACGCTGACTGAGTCCTGAGTATGACTATTCGATACACATGCACTGGCTGTGAATCTGTTCTGAAGATCAAGGACGAGAAGGCGGGCAGCAAAGGAAAGTGTCCCAAATGCAAGCTTGAGTTCCTGGTGCCGAATCCCGAGGAAGCGGATGACGAAGCCGACGCTGACCTTGCTCCTGCCCCGATGCGGGAAGTTGAGCCGGAAGAGTCGGTGGATATGCCGATCGAACTGACTCCGGATGTGCCCGAATCGGACGATTTTGATCCGATGGCTGTCCTCGGTGCACCCAGTCCTTCCACTGGCAGGAACTCATCCTTTAGCAACCCGGGTCGCGGAGAGTCGGCGGATCGGAAGGCTTCTGTAGCGGACATGATGAAGGACTTCGAAGCGGCCAAAAAGAAGGATAAGGGCCGGTCGGGTCCCGAGGCATCTCGTCCCACTGTTTCGTCCATGGCTTCAGAAACGACGGGCACGGCCGCTGACGCCCTGTCTCGTGCTTATCAGCAGAAACGTGACTCCGCTTCCTCAGCGACCAAAAGCGTCAAGGATGTGAAGGCGGCCGAAGAACGTGCGCTGTTGATGGATTTTGTTAAAACCCGTCTGGGGCCCGCGGTGCTTGTGATCTCTGCGGTTCTCTACGGTTACTATTGGTGGATGACGCGGGAAGTTTACACGGGCCCGCCATTGTTTGCCGTAACCGGGCAGGTGTTAAAGAATGGGACAGCAGCATCAGGAGTACGAATCGTCTTTGAACCGATATTTGCAAGTCCTGATGATCCTCGCAGCAGCGCGATGGGCAGCAGTGATGCCGAAGGAAAGTTCACATTAATGTACACACCTGCCAATTCCGGTGCTCCGGCGGGTGAGTACAAGGTGCTGTTGACAAATGAGAATGGGATCCCGGTTTCCCCTGCCGCAGGCGCGTTGACGCTGACGGTTCAGGATGGACAGCCCAACGAGTTTAAAATTGATTTGTGAACTGAAATTCAACGGTGCTTTTAGTGAGTTGGCGGATGTCATCAACAATCATTATCGATTACGGAATGGGCAATCTTCGCAGTGTTCAGAAAGCGTTTGAACACATCGGAGAGCATGCCAAGATCAGTTCGGATATGTCCGAGATCGCCTCTGCCGAACGCTTAATTCTGCCCGGGGTTGGCGCGTTCCGCGATGCAATTGCTGCGTTGCGTCACGCGGATCTCACAGGCGTGATTTGTGATCACATTGCCGCTGATCGTCCGTTTCTGGGGATCTGTCTGGGCATGCAGTTGTTGCTGGATGTCTCCATGGAAGACGGAGAGCATGCGGGACTCGGGGTTATTCCCGGGACTGTGCAGCGTTTTGAACTCCCGCCGGGATACAAGATTCCGCACATGGGCTGGAATCAGCTCAATTGCGATAACCAGCCTCAGCAAGGCCTCTTCAGGGAACTGGGCCCGGAACCGTGGTTTTACTTCGTCCACAGTTATCATGTTGTTCCCGCAGACACGTCCTGGATTGCGGCCACCACCGACTACTGTCATCCGTTTGTGTCGGTCGTCGCCAGAAATAACGTTATGGCTACGCAGTTTCATCCGGAGAAAAGCCAGGGTTGCGGGCTGCAGCTGTTGAAGAACTTCATCAGTATGACGGCCCATGCCACTACTCATTCCTGAGCGGCTTTTGAACCGCGGCGGATGTCATTCCCGCGACTTGATGTTTCCCCGCGTTGGCCTTATTCCCGGACAATGCGGCCTGCAGACCTGCTTTTTGAATCGTGCTTTCATTTTTTCTTTTGAGTCTTTCTGATGCTTCAGCTATTGCCCGCGATTGATCTCCTGGAAGGTCGATGTGTTCGACTTCGGCAGGGGAACTATGACGACAGCACCGTGTTTTCTGATGACCCTGTGGATATGGCTTTGCGCTGGCGCGATGAAGGTGCGGAGCGGCTGCATCTGGTCGATCTGGACGGAGCCAGAGCTGGCCGTCCAGTAAATCAGGACGTTGTCCGCCGGATCATTCAGGCGACCGGGCTACCGTGTCAGCTTGGTGGCGGTGTTCGAGACGAAAACAGTATTCGTATTTGCATTGAGCAAACTGGTGTGGATCGTGTCATCATTGGAACAAAGGCGCTGCGGGAGCCGGACTGGTTTGCCGGGATGTGCGCCGCCTTTCCCTATCAGCTTGCATTGGGTCTCGATGCCAGAGATTCAATGGTCGCTACGGATGGATGGCTGAAAGTGTCTGAGGTTTCTGTGACGGAGCTGGCTCAACGCTTCGTTGGAGTTCCTCTGGCGGCTGTGATTTATACCAATATCGCAAACGATGGCATGATGCAGGGTATCGATCAGCAGACGCTGGATGACTTCGCAACCTTGGCTGACATGGGACTGCCGGTCATTGCGTCAGGCGGGGTTACGACAATGGACGATATCGCAGCATTGAAGGCGATCGCTGGCGCGCATCCCAATCTGATTGGTGCCATTACCGGGCGCGCGATCTATGAAGGAACAATTCGCGTTCGGGAAACGATCGAATTTCTGAAAGCCTGAGGGAACCATGCAGACCGGATTTCTGACTTTGGATGCGATTGAGGCCTTCGATCGCGATGGTTTTCTTGTCGTGCAGGACCTTTTGTCCCCTGAAGAAACGGAGCTGCTGGGCACGATAGCGCGCAAGGATCACTTGCTGGCGGCGGCCAAAGTTTCGAGAGCCGATGGCGAAGGCGGAGCCGTTGATCTGGTTGTTGAGAACGAACTGCCTTCCGATTCTGTGTACTCGGCGATTGTGCAGGCTGAGCCTCTTGTCAGTGCCATGGAAGCACTGCTTGGAGACGAGGTCTACCACTATCATCACAAGATGATTTTGAAGGAGCCTCGCATCGGCGGAGCGTGGACCTGGCATCAGGATTATGGCTACTGGTACAACAACGGCTGTCTGTTTCCTGATATGGCCAGTTGTATGTTTGCAGTGGACAAGGCGACCAAAGAAAATGGCTGTCTGCAAGTGTTGCGTGGTTCTCATCGCATGGGCCGAATTGACCATTTGAAGCGAGGCGATCAGACGGGCGCCGATATGGAACGCGTCGATGCGGCTCTGCAGCTGCTGGAATTGGTGCATGTGGAAATGAACCCCGGCTCTGCGGTTTTGTTTCACGGTAACACGCTGCACCGGTCCGACCAGAATCGCAGTGAACATCCTCGGTGGGCATTTATTTGCTGCTATAACGCTCGCAGCAATGATCCGTACAAAGATGGCCGGCATCCGCATTACAGTCCGCTTCAGCACGTTGCTGCGGATGAAATCGTGAGCATTGGTCGACGTCATCTGTCAGCCCTGACGTGACATCGCCCCATGTTAGATAAGTCCCCGGCCGACTGTTTTTGTTGGGGCGAACAAACCGAAGGCCTCAATCCTTCGAACGACGGACCTTCGAACGACGGAACCGCATGAATTTGGCTGCCATGACAAATCCGATCCGGCTGGCCGAACGGCTGAAATCTGAAGCTCATGAACTTGGGTTTGCTCAGCTGGGAATCGCTCCGGCCGTAACTCCTTCGGGCTTTCATAAGCTGCTGGAATGGCTGGCTAACGGCTATGCGGGCGAGATGCAATGGATCGAGCGGCGAGTCGATGCGTATGGTCATCCGGAAGGAGTGATGAAGGGAACTCGCAGTGTGCTTGTCGCTGCGATGAACTATCACGACGGAACAGCTCCTTCAGGAACCCGCGTCGCCCGATATGCGTCCGGAACCGCCGACTATCATGACCTCCTGAAGCCCCGTCTTCAGCAGCTGGCCAATCGAATTCGCTCGGAGATTCCCGGTGCGAGAACCCGAGTCGTGATTGACACTGCGCCTTTGCTGGAACGTGACTTCGCCAGACTCGCCGGCATCGGCTGGTTTGGGAAAAACACCATGCTGATCAGTCGATCTCTCGGCAGTTGGTTCTTTCTTGGCGCCGTCCTGACAGATGCGGAGCTGGACTACGATCAGTCGACCAACAATTCGTTTTGTGGAACCTGCACACGTTGTTTGGATGCGTGTCCCACGCAGGCATTTCCGGAACCTGGTGTTCTGGACGCGCGACGCTGCATCAGCTACCTGACAATTGAACAACGCAAAGAACCGGTCCCGCACGAATTCAGATCGGGCATCGGGGACTGGCTGTTTGGATGCGATATTTGTCAGGAGGTTTGTCCATGGAATCGATTTGCTCCATCAGACACATTGCCCGAGTTTCGTCAGACTCCCGCGATGCAGAATATTGACTGCTGCGAATTGATGACTTTATCTGAGCAGGCATTTTCAGATCGATTTGAGGGAACTCCACTGTCGCGATCCGGACGAGCAGGGCTGCTGCGAAATGCGGCGATCGTACTGGGAAATCAGGGAGATCCTGCGGCCATTCCGACTTTGAAAGCTTGCCTCAATGACGAGGAGTTTCTGATTCGGGAAGCAGCAGCGTGGGCACTGGAAAAGCTGAGCCGCGAGTAACTGATTCCGCTAAGAAGTAAGCATCAGAAAAGGCGGGTCCAGTCGAGAAGAGCGGCGGTAACAGCAGTCAGCATCAGGATCACGCAGAGAAGCAGTATTCCTCGCGGCGTCAGGCGACCTTTGGCAGGTGCCTCATCCGTATGATCATGGTCAGTCTCTTCTGAGGCCTGTAGACACGTATCGTTGCCAATTTCGGCAGGGTTGTGTTTCAGCTGTCGGGCGAACGCAAGAAGTTTGCGACTGCGAGGATCTGTGGCAAGAGCGTCCGAAGAGGCGCATTGATATTCGATCAGTGCCAGAAGGTCAAAATAATCTGCTTCAGCCTGAGCGGTCTCGGACTGCCCCGTGAACGAGTCGCCTGGATCTTGAGGTGTACTCGAGAGTCTGGCCGGGGAACTCGTTTCAGAAAAAGCCGGCGTAGTGAACTTTTCAAAATCCTGCTGAACCGGCGGCATGGCTTCGGACAGACACAGAGACCTTGCGCACGCGGCAACAGACTGTTCAATATCCCGGGAGTTCGGATCGACGGAAGTAGAGCTGTCCTCCGGAAGGCTCAGTATCAAGACCAGCAGGTCAGCGACCTCGTCGGCAGATGAGATTCGCTTGTTTCGGTCAGGAGCCATCATCCGTATGAGCAGCGATGTTAAATCGTCCGGAACATCATCGCGAAACTGTGAGATCTTTGGCGGTGTCCTGGTCTGGTGGGCCATCAGCCTTTGTATGAGTGATCCTTCAGTGAATGGTGCCTGTCCTGTGAGCAGGAAATAAAGTGTGCAGCCGAGGCTGTAGATGTCTGCACGAGTGTCGACAGTGTGGCAGTCCTTCGCCTGTTCCGGGGACAGGTAGTCGGCAGTCCCCAGTACACGTTCGTTGAATTCACGAGTGAGATTTTCTTCACTGTCGAAATCCTGAGCGAGTCCCAGATCCAGAATCTTTACGGACGAATCGACAGTCAGAAATAGATTTCCTGGTTTGATATCGCGATGAATCAAACCTTCCTGGTGCGCGTAAGCAAGCCCGGTTGCCGCCTGACGAATGTATTCTGCCGCATCTCGCCAGGGCAACGGGCCTTCGAGATTCACCAGTTCGAAAAGATCGCGCCCATGGAGCAATTCCATGGACATAAAATGCACGCTGTTCTGACCGTCCGTTCCCGAGTAAACATTCCAGACGTTGACGATGTGTGGATGCCGCAGTCGTTGTGTGATCTGCGCTTCTCGCTGGAATCGTGCCAGAAACGACACGTCGCCGGTGCGCGACAGCGGTAGCACTTTTAAAGCATGAATATCACCGGAATCCTGGTGGCGTGCGGCATAAATTGTACTCATTCCACCCCGAGCGACGCGGTTCAGCAATCGGTAAGGACCGAGGAAAAAACCACGGTACCTTCCCTGCAATAATTTTTCAGACTGCCACTCCGTCACCATCTGCTGGTGCTGCAGCCAGTCGCAAATTATTCGCGAAGAAACATCTGTCGTCAAAAGAGAAAAATGGTGCTTCACCAGGCGCAGCTGCTCGTCAGACAGCAACCCGCTGAGCGAGAGCATCTGAAGGAGTGAGCTGGCAGAAAGTGGAGCGGACATGATAGAAGTCTAGAGATTTTGCCGAGCTGATTCGGAATCAGGCACCGTAAAATTCAATGGATGATCACTTACAGTATGCTTTTGATGGCTGGTGATGTCAGTACTCCATACTCACATTGGTGGTCGATTCGGGAAGTCAAATGGAATGCGGGGTTTCAGACGAGCAGGATGAGTATGTCTGTTCATGGCATGAACTCGTGATCTTTCCCTGTTGTTCGAAAGTTACCTGCTCTACAGCAGCAATTGCATTTGGTAGCATAAAATTCGGCAGCTTTGATTGATGAGCTGCAGTTCTGATGGATCGTACAACGAACGGTCATCGGACGAAGATGCAGTGAGTCCGGCATTCAACCGGGCGGTATGCACGAGGAGTCGACAGCTATGAGCCCACAGGAAGCCGAAATTCGCGATCGCATTCAAGCGTGGTTTGGCACAATCACGCTGGGATCCGCATCGATTTTTGCTGTGCTGATTTTCTCCGATCGCATGGATATGGAATTTGTTAACTTTCCGGCTGTCTGGTATTCCAGTCGTCAGCTCCACCTCGTGCTTTGCGGCGCCATGTTCCTTGCGGCCGCAGTTTTGCTGAAGTCGCCTCCCGCAGTAGTGAAGCAGTATTCGCGACCTCTGTTTCAATCCTGTCGACTGCTGACACGAGAGCAGTGTCATTTGTGCGACGATGCACTGGCGGTGCTGATGACGTTTCAGTATGCACTTCCGCCGATTGAAATTGTGGATATCGACGATGATCCGCAACTTATCCGGCAATTTGGCGAGTCCGTGCCTGTCGTGGAAATCAATGGTCGCGTGCGTTTCCGTGGAGCCGTTCAGCCGGCTCTTCTCAGACGCATGATCGATGCCGCAGAATTGCGACAGGAACGATACGAGGAATCTCCCGTTGTCCAGAAGATCGGAACGGTTGAAGACCGAAGTCCTCAGGCCTGACCATCACTGAACATGAATCCGTTTATCGTCCTGGTTCAGCTGCTCTTACTGGGCGGATGATTACTGGGCGGATGATTGCTGGGTGAGGAAGCCGCGATTGCTCGGTTAACGGATGAGGCCGGTAAGGAAGCGGAGGGGTTAGCTGACTTTTCGGAAGAGATCTGCAGCTCAGTGGCGGACGCTGTCTGCGGGATCCGTTCCTGTAATTGTGCCGACGCAGCTGGCCGAGTCACGCTTTCGACCGCTTCTGCGGAGGCAACTTCGTTGTGCGGTCCGATCATTCGTGTGAACGCTGCAAACAAAACGATGATGGTGGCAGTGACCAGTGAGACAATCGTGAGCGGTTCTGCACGCCGTCCGATGGATGCAACGATCACACCCGTATCTGAAGACCGGCAACTGGCCGACATTCGTGGCGATCGGCCTGCGGCCAGATATCCCTGCAGAAACTCGTCCCGTGAGTCCGTTAACAGTTGCAGCAAAGATTCATCTGAAGGAAGGCCGTCCTGTTCGTCTGTGCTTCCTGTTGTAGTGGAAGAATCCAGATGTGAAAGCCCGAGTTTGATATTCGCCCGCTGAGCTGCGGACAGATCGGGTGCAGACAAAGGTGGATTCGCTTCAGAAAATGCGGGCATTTGTCCAGTCTCGGAAAGGACAGTCAATGTTCGATAAGTGGTGCAATCGGTTGGAAAGGGCGGTTGCAGGCGAAGTTCGCTGGACGTCATTTTTTCGTTGGCCAGATGACTGAGCCAGCGAGTTCTTACGGTGGTTACCGGTGCATTGAGTTCGATGATCACATTGTCGCGACTGGCATCTTTCCAGCGTGTCGCTTCTTCAGATTGCAGTTCCGTTACGACAATTCCGGCTGGGATTTTGATGGAGCATTTTGACGGAACCCGGGCAGAGAAAAGTATCAGGCGTGTTTCGCCGACGGCTGATTGTTCGTGAGTGGTCCAGACAACACTGTCGGAGACAGCAAAAATGTCGCGACCAATCTCCGCTGCAAGTCGATCACTCACACTGCGAACCGGCACGCGGAAGTTCTCGCCATTTATTGATGATTCAGGCAGGCGGATCACGTTCGCTTTTTGCAAAGCAGCGTCCTCGGTAGCCGAAAGACCGGCCGCCTTGAGCCACTTTGGCAGATCGCTGGTGGCGTTTTCCAGTTCGGGAGATCCGAGGGCGGCATCCAGAGGAATGAGCAATGGATCGGTCCACTGAATTCCATCGAAGATATGTGGCCAGTTGAAAGTCGCATATCCCTCATCGATGTCTGCTTCCTGAAGACGCAAAGTCCAGATCACGCTGAATTCGGGACGATCGAAGAGCGATTTTACGGAATTCTGTTCGGCAGAAAACTCCTGCCCTTCGCGAACCAGTGGGATTCGAAGACTATCGACCACGATCACCGGCTCCAGAAGAAACTCATCGTTCCCGGAGAAGTTCATGTGCAACGGACCAAGGCTGCCTGACCATTGACTGAGATGCAGAACGAACGTGACCTGATCCGCGGACCTGACCGCAGCCACTGTTCCCACCGGATCGACGGGTCGAATTCGCTGCAGGACCACGGGGTCTTCTTCATTGATGATCTGCATGCGAATGGATTTTCGCGGTGGCAGCAGATCATTGGGTTCAATTTTTTCATCCGGCTTGGCACCACCCAGTTTCAAAAACGTGAGTCCCAGCCCATCTTCGTCGACCAGCGTCATGGATGTTTCAGGGATTTCAGTGTTTTGAAGATGAGGGCTATGCAGTGTGATGGTGGAATCGTCCGGGCGCAGCACCTGGCGGCCTTCAATTGTAATCTTGTGAAGTCCGGTAGTACCTTCTTTAAGCTGAACGACAAGTTGATCGCCGCGCCGATGCCATGAGTCCAGCCGGTTGGCTTCTCCCGCGACTACGCGAACGTCGGTGATTGTCATTTCAGGATTGATTTTGAGGCGATGCCGAAAGACGGGAAGAACGGTCGTCTCAATGTCGACCTGACACTTCCAATAGATGCCGTCTTCGCGGAGATTGTTTTCCAGCGAGATACGAACTTCGTTCACACTGTTTCTGGGCGACAGGCGAATCGTGCAGAACGGATTGGAATTCGGGACCTGAAAGATAATGTCCGAGCGTTTAAGCCAATGACCCCACACCGCCTGCAGATCTGAAAACACGATTGTGCTGACTTGCCCGGCATCCAGCGGCAACACTGAAAATACCGAGTTAGCACGCACGGCGAGAAGCAGATTCGGAGCGGCAATGCAGTCTGCAAACTGCTGGAGTTCGGCTACAGGGACTTGTTGATTCTGAACAGTCGCCGGCGTAAGTCCGACCAATTGAATGGACAGTGCGAACTCATTTCCGATCCCTGCAGGAAGTTGCACGTGAGCATTTTGATCTTTCACAGACCAAAGCAAATCGGTCACAACATCTGCACCGGTCGTCGCTGAAACAGATGCCAGTCGGTAGCCCTGAGGAATTCGGTATCGGACTTCAGGAGTTAACGTATTCCAGCGAGAAAAGCGGCAGATGCACGTCAATACCTGCTGCCCGGAAACCGTTTCGTTGATCGCCAGAACCTGAACGGCAGCCAGCTGTGGGCTGCCTTTTTCAATTCCTGCCTGGAACAGTCGGACATCAATACCATCCGCCATAGCGAGACTGTTTAGGGCGATAACACCATCCGATGGTTTCCATTCGACGACTCCTTCCGGTGTCTGTGCCCGGGCGCTTGAGAAAAGTCCAGCGGGTGACACGACCTCAACCGTGGTTTCGGGGCAGGGGAGTCCTGGCAATCGAAACTGCACTCCGGATGTCTGCCGTGACATCAGTGGTCGCAGTTTGCACTCCACTTTGTGAAGGGTGAAGGTGGCTCGAGAACTGGCATCTGCCGACACGGGGATGTCTGTTGGGGGGTCCGGAAGCAGAAGCTGGTTGTCCTCGATCTGATGAGCCGGCAGCAGTGTCGATGCCGGCAGCTGAACTTTGATGGAGTCGGGGCTGTCTGGTTCTGCCAAAACGCTCACGCCATCCACAAGGCACTCCACGAGACGCGAGCCACGCAGTGGAATTCGAAAGCTGACAGAGTCGTCGCTGCTGGCACAGGCAACATTCAGTGTGATTTGCAGTTCAATCGAATCGACGGATTCGGCCACGATGCGTGAACTGAGCGAAGTGATCACGGCGGATGGAGTCAGCAATTTGGGACTGGAATTTTCCTTTCTCCATGCGTCAAGCAAACTGCGTCGAACGTAAACAACATCCGTGCCGAACAGACGTTCCTCGGGAATCAAGACATCAGCGTTGGCGGTGAGATTTCCAGCGGAAGCCTGAACACCAGAGCTGACGGGTGTTCCAGTTTGAGGCGTTGCCTGCGCGGGAATGGCGATCAGCAGCCAGATTACGGGGGCGGCAACAGGACGCAACAATGGATTTGCTCTGAGGGCCCGGAGCCACTTCCAGCGGGAGATCACGACGAAGAGCAGTCCCACGCTTAATCCCCAAAATGCGCCCATAAGCGAAGATTGTGTCACCTGAGAATCAACAACAAAACTGGCGAGCAGAATGGCGACCGCAAGCGATGCGGAGGCCAGCCGATGGGCGTCCGCGACATGCCGCAATCCAATACAGGCGGCCACAAGAATTAGAAAGGTCCCCGCGACAATCGCTCGCTGGCGTCGAAGCTGAGTTACCTGAATTTCGACTGGCTTTTCCGCCGTTACGGAATCGATCAGCGTTTGAGGTTTCCAGCCCTGTGTCGCAGCGAGTTGCCAACGAATCACGAATTGCCGAACTTCGGCCGGTATCGAACTGGTTTCCGAAATCTGCGTTGTCCGTCCGTCCATGCTGGCGCTTGTCAAAAGGCGATCGAGTACACGGGCGATTTCAGTCGGTTCGGCTGCGTGAAAAACACTGACAGGTGCATGGAGTTCGAGGCTGGGGTCCACAAGAATGTGATGGGTACACTGAGGCACGGCCAGTTCACTCAGGAACAGTCGCGGCAGTTGACGAACTCCGATGACTCGATCACGCTGCTGCCCGGGCTCCGTCCATGTCAGCAGGACCTGACAATCGGCCGACGATCGCGGCAGCGGGATTGCAAAGCCGCTTGGGGTTTCCTGAAGCTGAACCTGATGACCGTTCACCAGCACCAATGGTCGTGTATTACCCGGCAGAGTCAAAGGCAGAACGTTCTTTCCCGGACTACGTGATACGTTCGCGACAGCCAGAACATCGCGTTGCAGGCCACCACTTTGTTCGCCTATCAAATGCAGCATATGAACTTCGATTGTCTGCCCCGCCTGAATCCATGGATTCTGATCGACCCTCACCGAGACAGGCACTGCTGCGGGCGGGAGGCGATAAACGGTTGACTGGCTCGCTGCGTTGGTGGACTGCTGAGTCAACTGCGGTACAGAAAGCAATCCTTCGTCCGATGAGAATAACTGGAGCGACCCTTCAACCGCGAGAGACGTTTGAACGACGGGCACAGCGGCGATGAATTCCGGACTCGCTACACGTCGAGATTCCATCCGGATCACCAGCGGCATCCCGGGGCGTGATGAGACCGGCGGAAGTGTCCATTGACGCCACTCGCGCGTCTCCTCGGACATTTCCTCCCGCCTCACGGCGATTGGTTCTCCATCCACCGACCAACGCAGATCGCTGCCGATTCCTGATGGAAGAGTGACGGAAACCGGTTTATCGCTTAGAGCATTTGAAGGCAGGACGAGGCGAGAATTTTCCACAATCAGGCCATCCACAATTCGAATCGTGTGTTCCAGCTCAATGGCCTGAACTTCGATCGATTCGGGTGCGGGAAGTTCTTGAACCGACAGAGTCGCAGACTCACTCACTTCCACCGCCTGCATTCCCGCCACAATACGTTGCTCGGGAAGCCAGGGTGATTGTTTTCGAACCTCATCCGGAGTCAATGTTCGACGACCTGCGCTCCATTGTCGCTGGGTGTCGGATTTCATCGGCAGCTCTGGAGAGAACAGCACATAAGATTGTGTTCGTACCGTACCGGGGCTCGTCATGAGCGGCAGCTTCAGACTCAGCGGATCCAAACTGTCCACTTGTTGCAGCTGAATTTCAAACACTCGTGACGCACCGGGCTCCAGAGATTCCGGCAGATGCAGCGTCAACGGTGCCGACGCCGCATCCGGGCCGGCATCCGGAAATTCAAAAAACAAGGCACGCATATTTGAAGCGTAGCGGGCCGCGATGACTTGCCATCCCGCAGCGACCGGCCATTTTAGTTCAACAACCGGTGCTCCTTCGCACTGGACATTGACCAGACAGCGGACGGTCGCCATTCGTCCGGCCGGTTCCACAATCGTCACCACGGAATCGCTGATCCGTGGCTGGCTGGTTGACGTTCGCACAACTGCTGACGCCTCCGGCAGAAACTGAATCAGCTGGTATTCACGCGATTCATCCGGACGAATCACAACATCGCGTTCCTGAATTCCCACGAACGTCCATTCGTCCAGTTGTACGGAAGGAGGAAGCAGCACGGTCATCTGGCTCACAGGGACAAGTATCTGTCCTCGATGCGCGGCGTCTTCGCTTTGCCATTGCGTGGGTGAGAGCATTGGCAGATTCCATGTTTCCGACTGAGGCAGCAACGAAACTCCGGAGACCTGCAATGAGATTCCCGGTGAAGTCACACTGACCGTCATCTTCAGCAGCTGATAGGAAGCGTCGTCGGTGACCGTCCATTCAACAGGCTGGCGATCCTCTATCAGCACGTCCGTGATACGGACATTCGCGGGGACGCGTGCCAGCAGCACAGCCTTTTCATTAATGGCGGGCGGCAGGCCTATGGTCCAGCGAGACGCCAGCGAGTCCCCCGTCATCGTATGGCTGGCCGAGAAGCCGCTGAGCGGAAGTGAGCCGAGGGTACTTAAATTTGGTTCCGTCCTGCAGCTGAACGAAAGTCTGGAAGCATCGCTGGGAATGAGATTCCATCGAAGCCCCGAGTCTGTCACTTCCGGTCCCAGAACAAGATTGCCTGCGCTTGTTACCTGAATTTGAGGAGGCGTGGAAAGCTGAAATCGCGTGATGGTGGCCTGCGGAAGTTCCAGACGGAAAGTAACGACATTGCCAGCAACCAATCCGTCAGCTGCCCAACTTCCGGAAAGCGATTCTGGAACTCCCGGCCGGAGCACGAACAATCGTCGGGCAGAATCCGAACCCACAGCAACTGGCCCATGGTCGTCCATCAGTTTCAGATGCTGCAGACTGGTTGTCCCAATCAGCAGTGGGCCGGAATAGTCTTTGACAGCGGCGGCATACATCTGCAAATCCAGCCGGCCGGCCTGAAGCT
>QWOO01000182.1 GCA_003669615.1 Planctomycetota bacterium | reverse complement strand
GGAACAATTTCTCGGGCAGATCGGCTGGAGTAATCTTTGTATCGCGTGACAACACGACGGCTCGTTCAATCACATTCACCAGCTCACGAACATTGCCCGGCCAGTGATAATGCTGCATGGCCTGCATGGCCATTTCGTCAATCCCGGTCAGTTTGCGTCCGGTCTGCTCGTTGAACATCTGCAGATAATGATCGGACAGCAGAGGGATATCCCCGATGCGATCACGCAATGGCGGCTGAGTCAGCGTAATGACGTTAATGCGGTAATAAAGGTCTTCGCGGAAGGTGCCCTTTTTGACGCACTCTTCCAGATTTTCATTGGTCGCCAGCACAAGTCGCACGTCCACTTTATGAGTGACGTTGCTACCGACCGGTTCGAATTCGCGATCCTGAAGGACTCGCAGCAGTTTCACCTGCAATGCAGGAGAGGCTGTGGCGATTTCGTCCAGAAACAGGGTGCCACCGTCGGCCTGCAGGAACTTGCCGATCTTGTCGTGTGATGCACCGGTAAATGCGCCTGAGACGTGGCCGAACAGTTCACTTTCCAGCAGCGTTTCCGGCAGTGCTCCGCAGGCGACTTCCACAAACGGCTTGTCACGGCGGTTGCTTAGCTGATGAACTGAGCGAGCGGTTATCGTCTTGCCGGTACCACTTTCACCGAGTATCAGCACGGTGGTGCGAGTGTCGGCAACGCTTTCGATCAGCTCAAACATCCGCAGCATCTTGTAGTCTTTGCCGACGATACTGGAGAGACCGTAACGCTGAGTCAGCTGAGCTTTCAGCTTCTTGTTTTCTTCGATGATCGATCGCTGACCGATGGCTCGTTCAATGGAGAACCGGAGTTCTTCATCAATGACCGGCTTGGTCAGATAATCGAAGGCGCCCATGCGAATGGCTTCGACAGCACTTTCGATGGTGCCGAATCCAGTGAGCAGAATGATGGCGGTGTCCGGGGAATTTTCCCGAGCCCACTGCAACAGAGAAAATCCATCCTTGTCGGGCAGATTGACGTCACAGACAACGACTTCGAACGGGAATTCTTCCATGCGTTCAATGGCTTCGCCGCATGTGGAAGCTGTCTCTGTACGATGTCCGAGACTTCGCAGATAGTCGGCCATTGCAGCCTGAATATAACGATCATCATCCACAACCAACAATGAGCCCGAAGTATTACGAGCCATGTACGATCCCCTCACAATGTGTGCGGCAGTCTCCACGATGCGCGTGCATCTGCAGAGCTGAGTAAAAAAATTCGTTGTTCAGTTTGCTGTCGAGTCAGTCAGGATTCAGATGAAGGACATCTGACCTGCGTCACCATTCCGTGGGGACTGACTGTTCGAAGCGAGAGAGGGGATCGCTGAACATTAGGTTGCGTTTTGCCCGCAGGTCGGTGAATGTGCACACCACGATTGTAAATTTGACACAACATGGGGACCACGGACATCTAATCGCAACAATCGCAACAATCGCCATAGTCGTCTTTCGCTCCGCGAAAGAAACGGATGAAAGAGTGCACGGTTCCAATGGTCACTTACTTACTCCCAAAAGGCGATGATGCGACCACGCGCCAGCCAGAAACCACGTCAATTCCATCATCCGTTTTGTTCGCGGAGCGAACAACGACTATCGTTCGCGGAGCGAACGAAACGGGTTTCTAAGACAGCACCTGTCGCACGACTTCGCCATGTACGTCGGTGAGTCGGAAATCACGGCCGGCGTGATGGAATGTCAGTTGTTCGTGGTTGAGCCCCAGACAGTGCAGAACTGTCGCCTGCAGGTCATAGATGTGAACCGGGTTCTCAGTAACATGAAAGCCGAAGTCGTCCGTAGCGCCGAGCGTGATCCCGGGACGAACGCCGCCGCCTGCCATCCAGACGGTGAAGGCCTGAGGATGGTGGTCACGTCCCTGAGCTCGTCCCAACGCGGCGTTCGATTCGACCATCGGTGTACGCCCGAATTCGCCGCCCCACAGGACGAGCGTTTCATCCAGCATGCTCCGCTGTTTGAGGTCTCGCACAAGTGCTGCACTGGCCTTGTCTGTGGTTTTGCAATTGCCGGCCACGTTGCCTTTGACGTTGCTGTGGGCATCCCAGCCGCTGTGAAAAATGCTGACGTATCGCACGCCGCGTTCGACCATTCGTCGAGCGAGCAGACAGGCGCGAGCAAACGATGGCTGCTGCGGGTCGCAGCCGTACATGTCCAGAGTCTCCGCTGTTTCGCTCGTTAAATCCATGAGTGCCGGAGCCGACGTCTGCAGTCGCGCGGCCATTTCAAACGATGCAATACGAGTCGCGATTTCCGGATCTTTCAAGGTATCCAGTCTGTGTTTGTTGAGGCGATTGACAAGCGAAAAAGTCTCCGCCTGAAGACTATCACTGATTCCTGCAGGCGTATCGACGTTCAGAATTGGTGCACCCTGGCTGCGAAACTGGACTCCCGTATAAACGGTCGGCAAAAATCCACTGGACCACAGAGCTGTGCCGCCGCTGATCCCATCACCGGTGCTCATCACGACAAACGATGGCAGTTCCTGCGTCTCCGAACCCAGTCCGTATAGCAGCCAGGACCCCAGACTTGGGCGTCCTGGTTGTGAAAAGCCGGTATTCATCAGAATCTGCGCCGGCGCATGATTGAACTGATCCGTATGCATCGACTTAATCAGACACACGTCGTCGGCAATCGACGCCAGATGCGGCAAAGCCGAAGACAGCTCGGCACCTGATTGGCCATGTTTTGCAAAGTCAAACTGCGGTCCCAGCACCGCAGCATCTGGTTGAATAAACGCATACCGCTGTCCGCCAATCACCGAAGGCGGCAGCGGCTTGCCCGACAGTTCGGTCAGCATGGGTTTATTGTCGAACAATTCCAGCTGGCTGGGTGCTCCGGCCATAAACAGATGGATGACGGCTTTTGCTTTGCCTTCAAAGTGCGGTGGCTGCAACGCCAGTGGATCGGTCGTGCGATCGCTGGCTCGGACTGGCGAGGACATGAGTCCGCCAAGCGCCATTGCACCCAAACCGGAAGCCATGTCGTTCAGAAAATAACGTCGTGCGAATGGAGAGAAGACGCTCATTGATCAATCTCACTGAAGACTTCTGATTTTGAACCAACAATGGACGTGGCCGACGGAGCAGAAAACTTACGGCCGCATCACGACTTCATCGAGCGCAAACATGGCCCGTGAAACCGCGGCCCAGACAGCTTGTTCCATGTCCGCCGCAGACTTCGTCAACGCGGCTGAATCTGTGGCCTGCTGAGGGCCTGGCCCTTCCTGCAGTTCTCGTCGTTGCGCCGAAATGAACTCCGCAATCGCGGCCAGTTCGACTTCAGCAGGCTGACGACTCAGCAGACTTTCAAACAGCACGCGAATACGCTCCTGGTCACTGCTGACTTTCAATTGTGCCAGACGACGGCCGGAGACCTGAGCCAGATCCATGAACATTGGATCGTTTAAAAGTGTAAGTGCCTGCAGCGGCGTGTTCGATCGATTACGACGAGCGATACAGGCGTCGCCGCTGGGTCCGTCGAACGTCGTCACCATCGCAAATGGAGCGGTCCGCTTGATGAATGTGTAAATACTGCGTCGATAACGGTCTGCACCTTCGCTCACGGCCCAGCCGGGACTTCCAAAGGCAACTTCCGTGATTCCTGGCGGTTGTAACGGTCTCACGGGAGGACCACCTATCTGTTTAGAAAGGACTCCGGCGGCCTGGACGATTGAGTCTCGCACAATTTCCGCATCCAGTCGGAAGCGAGGAGCGAACGACAGGAGTTCGTTTCCGGGATCGATCGCAGGAGACTTATCCGAACGTACGGATGACTGACGATATGTTTCACTGAGCACCATGCGGCGATGCAGGGCCTTCATGGACCAGCGATCGGCATCCATCCATGTCACAGCCAGCCAGTCCAGAAGTTCCGGATGACTGGGCGACGATCCCTGAATCCCGAAATCATCAACCGTGGCCACAATGCCGCGACCAAAGAACGCTGCCCACTGCCGATTCACCAGCACTCGCGCGGTCAGTGGATTGTTGCGATGCACAATCCACCTCGCGAAGTTCAGACGATTGCGAGACCACTCTTCCGGCCACGGATGCAAAGCCTCCGGAGTCACGGCCGTCACTTCTTCACGCGGCTGCAGATATTCTCCACGATGATGGCGGTGCGTGACGCGAGGATTTTCGGGCGGTCGCTCACGCATCACAAGCGTTGTCGAAGCCGAAGGAGCCCGCAGAAGCTGACGAATCTGATCGGCTGCCGCAGATAACTCCGCAGCCTGCAACAAGAATGCATGGAACAGCTGCCTGCGTTCGTCGGCAGTGAGTTGAGGCTCGGGCGTCAGCAGCAGCGTCTCTTCAGATTCCGACAGTCTGCGTGCTACAGTAATGACATGGGAGTCAACTGCAGAAAAGCGAAAGCGACCAAGAGAACTTGCGAAGTGGCGACCAAACGTCATTTGAATTTTGAGCTCTGTGTGTGGCGGAACTGGTTTGGCCAGAACGTACACCGCGGTGTGTCTCTGTCCTTCTCCACCGAACACAGACCAACCGGTTTGAACATCTCCGTCCAGAGTCAATGCGGCTGATGTTGGCGAGCTGCCAAATTGGTTGCGTGTGTAACTTTCCGTAGCCGAATTGACCGCGATGCGTTCGTCACCTGCGTAGACAGACAACTCGTTCAGGTAGAAGTCGCCCGACGAACCTTCGTAATAAGTTGTCCCGGGGCCGTTTCCTGGCAGCCGTTCATCCGGCAGTGCTTCCAGGCGAATCGCGGTAATGGAATCATCACCGGACGCCAGGCGAATTTCATAATGATCCTGCTTTGTTGTATCGCCCGTTGCCAGAATCGAGTGGTCATCCAGAATTGTCAAATGCGGCATATTCGATGTCGCGGAACTCGGTCGCATCGCTTTCCATGCCACTGCCGACTGCTGCTGCTCCGTCAGCCACCGCAGAAATGCCTGTTGAACGAGTTCAGTGCGTTGGTTCCTGGCATCTTCCTGAGAAACATTCAGCCCTGGTGAAACTCGGAAGGCCCCGATAAGATGCGATGCTCCATGATTCTGAATCAGCCGGATCCGCAACCTGGCCTCTGCAATCTCCGAAACTGGCTGCTTCCAAAGTTCCGAAAGTTTTTGCTGATCAAATCGAAACGTCGCAGTTGCCGCAGGCGGTATTCCACTACCACCGTCGATCGCCCATCCGGTGTCTGGTTTCCCGTCAACGCATTCCTGCACCGAGTAATTCTTTTGCTCGACGGAAGCTGTTACGGAACTAACGGGCAGCGAAACTTCAGACTCCGTGGCAGAACCATCGGATGCGATGCCCGTGGTGACGAGGCTGAACTGAATCTCGCTAAGCACAAAATTTCCATTCGCGGCCCGGCCCGGTCCGTTCTGGCCTTCAGCACGGAACGTTTCCAGATTCACCAGATCAAACAGTCGATTTTCGCCCAAAGCCAGTTCAACCGTGTAAGTCGACGACTGCGGCAACGTGCCGGTGATCGTAACGGTGTTCGGCGGTGTCACGACCACGTCTTCACCTGCACTGCCAGCGGCATGCGTGATTTTCACGGCCAGCGGTTGTGAGGACGGAACCGGCCACTTCGTCGCAAGCTCATCCAGGAGCAGTGCGGCCTCCGCCTTCTGCCGTTCGATCGCTGCATTTTGATCGTGGTTCGGCAGCGCCAGTGTTGGCTCATCCGCGTTATTCAGGAACGCCATGAATGAATAGTACTCAGTGTGTGTAATTGGATCATACTTATGCGTATGGCACTGTGCGCATCCGGTGGTCAGGCCCAGCCACGTGGTGCCCGTAACGGCAACTCGATCTGTCATGGCATGAAATCGAAACTCCAGCGGATCAATTCCGCCTTCTTCGTTGAGCATCGAATTTCGATGAAAGCCACTGGCAACTTTTTGCGAGACGGTCGCATCGGGAAGCATATCGCCCGCCAATTGTTCGACGGTAAACTGATCGAAGGGCATGTCCTGATTGAGCGCATTGACAACCCAGTCTCGATAGGGCCAAATGGATCTGGGTCGGTCTTTTTCATAACCGTTGGTGTCGGCATATCGCGCCAGATCCAGCCAGACTCGAGCCCAGCGTTCTCCATATTCAGGACGTCCCAGAAGATGGTCGGTCAATTCCTGCCAGACGGCATCGCCTGTAAGATCAGTATCGGCCAACTTCAGTCGCGTTACCCACTGCTGAGCTTCCTCCATTGTCGGCGGCAGACCGATCAAATCCAGAAACACGCGTCGCACCAGAATTTCCGGTTCGGCACGCGGTGAATGACTCAGTCCGGAGGCCAGTTGCTTCTGCAAAATGAAGCGATCGATCTCACGCCTGTTCCAAAGAGAATCGGCATCGGCAGTGGTATTGGGATTTGGAACAGTCGGCAGGACAGGCGCGACAAATGCCCAATGTTCGACCCAGGGTGCTCCCGACTGAATCCACTTTGAGAGCGTTTCCTTTTGAGCGTCCGTCAGGGATCGACCAGAATCGAGCGGAGGCATTTGGTCATCGGGATTCGATGATAAAATTCGCTTCATCAGCTCGCTGTGCTCAACGTCACCGGCTTTAACAATGACGTGTCCATCTTGCGATTTGAAGAGACCACTCGGCAGGTCAAGACGCAGGTCGGCTTCTCGCGTTTCTTCATCCGGCCCGTGACAGTGAAAGCAGGCCTTTGCAAGGATCGGACGGACTTCCCGATAAAAGTCAGGACCCTCCGCTTCCGCATTCACAGGCGGAAAAACCGTGGCAAGTATCGTCGCCAGAATCGTGGCGGTCAGATGCGAAAGTCGAAAGTACGGTGTCATGTGAGAAACTCGTGTGGGGAGTTCAATCATGTCGGCCTGTGATTCTGGAATCGCAGGTGTTGCACAGTGGAATGTGTTCGAGGCGAACTGCGCATTTTACACTGGAAGTTTATCAGATTCTGCGGAAAGATCGACGAACTCTCACGCACAGCAATCCCATGGCGATCGCGGCCACTACGCTGATGAGAAGGCCTGCCTGAAACGATCGCGGGCGATAAGTCCATCGCACGGTGTGCAGACCCGCATCGACTTTCACCAGTCGACCGAATCCCGAGTTCGTTTCCGAAACGGCTTCTTGGGAGTCCACGGTGACACTCCATCCGGGAAACATGAGTTCGGTGAGTTCCACAACTGCTGCCGAGTTCAGGTCGACCTGAAACTCGACTTCGGAAGGATCTCGTTTCACAATGTTCACCGTGTTCAATGCGGTTGCCGGTGATGTGGTAATGCGGCGTTTTGGATTCTTCAAGCGGTACAGAAAGCAGTCGGCATTTCCGCGAGCCCAGACGCGGTTCAGAAAACTGTCTGGTCCCGATCCGACCAGTTCGCATTCGTCGGACATCAATGTGTTCGATTCCGTGACCAGAATGTGAGTCACCGCCAGAGCCTTCAGGCGAGCCAATTGTTCGTCGGATGGAAAGCGAATCTCCGGGGAAGCCGGCTGCGTCTGTAGCGCTGCGTCGTCAGAAAAATATTCCGCCGGACCCAGCCCAAGATATTGAGGAACGCTGCTGACGCCGAACAGGTTTCCAATATTTGGTCCACCTGAAAGCAAGCGTACGGGAGATTCTCCATCTTCGGCCTGCAGCGTTTCCGCCAGCCAGCTGTCCTTCAAACCCGCGAGCGGTGGCGTTGCCACGACCTGTGCATCGCAGACCGGGTACTGCGATGATGCCAGCACATCGCACAATGTGATGGCCGCAAAAGTCATCACGATCAACGATCGCGTCAAACCTTTTCGGCGACGCAACAGAACATCCAGTGCAAGACCGGCCACGATGGCCAGGCCCATCGCAGATATCATCGTGTATCGACCAGGACCCATAAAGAATCCGAAACCGGGCAGATATCGAAACACGGGCACGAGCCATCCGAATGCATAGATGATGCCTGCGACAGAAAGCACGACCCAGGTCTTCCATGCTGAATTCTTCAGCAGTCGTCTCACGTTCGCGCTGGCCAGACTTATCAGCAGAAGAAGTGGTATCAGACCCAGATAAAGATGTGCCTCGACGGGATTGGTTTCAGCCGGGCTTTGAAGAAACGGATACTTCAGCATTTCTCGCGACATCGCCATTTCTGGCGTATGCCAATACCACCACGATGCCACCAGCTGCGTCAGATAAACAGGTGGCATGTGCCCATACGCCGGATTGAAAACAGTATGAACGCCATCTCGCTGGCTTAGCTGTCGAAGCTCCAGAGTTGGTACTAACTGAACTGCGGCCAGCAACACGGCAGCGACAATGGCGCCGATGCCCAGGGCAGACGCTTTCCAGCGGTTCAGCCAACGACTTGAACCTAATCCCGTCGGAGATAAGGAAAGATCGGTCAGGACTGCAGAGGAGGGGCTGGTGAGAAACGCGAAGGCAAGGCATGTCAACTGAGTGATAAAAGCCAGCGCAAAATGGCCGGCCAGAAGATGAACGCCAAGCGACATCGCCAAAAGGGTCCATCGCCACGGAGACGGCTTTTCCAGAAGTCGCTCGACCATCCACAAGCACAACGGAAACCAAACTCCCCCGATAATGCTCCACTCCAGCGAAACGCGAACGGGAAACCATCCATACACAAAAATGATCGCTGCGAAGAATGCGGACAAATTGCTGAGTGACTGGCTGCGGCCGAATCGCCATGTCATCAGGAACGCCGCGGCGTAATGCAGCAGTACACTGAAACTGTACGCCGTATTGATTTCGACCAGCCGATAGAGAAGCTGGTTCGACGGATAGAAGATCCCGGCCTGACTTTCCGCATGCAGCGGATAACCCAGCGACGTGCGATCGTGCCAAAGTGGAATTTCGCCGCGCGTCAGCGAGTCGGCCAGCAGTTGCTTCTGAGGAAAAAAGTAAGGATACGTGTCACCGCCAACTAAGCCGCCGCCGAACAACAATCCCTTCCAGACAAAGGCGGAAAGGCAGCCGCTCAGTACTACGGCGATCAGCCATTCCGTCCATGATGGAATTCGCAAATCGTGCGTTGCTGAAGGACTCATGAACGACTTTCGAATTGCTCAGCCGCAGAGACGCAAACTCAATCGGACGCGCACGGCCCTGTTTTTTTACAGCCTCTAAGTCACATCTGCATCGAATACGCGAACCTTCGCCCAGCTCTCTTTATGGTCTGCGATAAACTTCAAATGGTCAGGCGCAGTTTGATAAATGTCATGAGACGCGCGAGAAT
Source organism: Planctomycetota bacterium (assembly GCA_003669615.1). GTDB lineage: Bacteria > Planctomycetota > Planctomycetia > Planctomycetales > Planctomycetaceae > SXXK01. Next base: position 6,842 of record QWOO01000182.1, on the reverse strand, counting down.
CGAAGACAACATTCAGGCAGACGTGGAAGTCGTGATCGTTTACCGGGCGAGCGTACTCTTTGGCCAGCGTCCCGGCTCCAAAAAAGACGACACCTGGATGATTTTTCAGATACTTCTGACACGCGTCCAGAAGTGTCTGGATGGCAGCTGGTGACGAATCTTTCAGAGAGAAGAAAACAAGGTGGGACAATTTCTTTTCGGACATGAGCCGTCTTTTCAGTGAAGTCGTAAGCTGGTGGGAAGACTGTCGCGTTGCCGGCGACAGTCGCAGGCGCATAGCCCGGGAGACCGGATTTTAGGGGCTGCGTTTTAAAGCGGAAGCGGGGACGATCAAGTAGTTTGCAAGTCCCCAGGTTCCATGCCTCTTTCCTGCTGATGTGCGGGAACTGGCTGGTAGTTCACGGCGACTTTTCCCGACGCGAATTGAAACACAAAATTCCAGTGCAGTCCGAGCCCGGCGAGAACCGTGAAATGCCACAGCTCGTGAGGACCGATGACGCCCTGGACGAGCGTGGGCGAGTGGAAAAACAGCATCAATGCGCCGCTCGTGTAAGCCATTCCGGACAGGAACGCGGGCTTCACAAACTGCCAGCCAAAGCGCCGCCACAGCATGCTGAACGTAATCGCGCCGCCCCAGCCAAACACAAGAAACAGCATGACACCTGTGCGGCCATCCAGAGACTCGTGAAAGATCATTCGAACCACGATCCCAAGAGCGGCCAGTGTCCAGATGATTGTCAGTGCCAGCCAGCGTGATTTTCCGCGAAACAGAATGGCATGCACCGGAGTCATGCTGCCAGCAATCACCAAAAACACCGCCGACACATCGGCTCGCAACATGAATTCTCGCAAGGCCCCTGGAAAGGCGACGTGATAAGCACTGCTCAGAAGCAGCAATACCACCGAACAGATTGTCATGATCGCCAGACTTAGCGTTCTCGCGCGATCGCCTCGTCCACGCCGGACTAATTCTGTGCCCAGCCAGGCGAAGTAAAACGCCCCCAGCAAATGGCTTAATGAACTGACCGGTTCCTGGCATCCGCCAAAAGGTATCGCTTGAATCGCATCCATGTTGATTCAGAATTATTCCAAAAGTCAGAAGCCTTCCAGCTCTGCAGAAGGCAAAAACAAAGTTCCTCTCACGGAGGCTGAAAGTATCCCGCAGAGTATACCGTTCCAACGAATTGCGTGCGAGCCTTGTTCTGGTGGCCACGAGGCGGCTGGCAGGCTCAGTTTGCTCGATTCGAGGGTGTCGTGACGGGAATTGGATTCAGTCAGTAGCCGAACTTCGCAGCATTCAATATGGTTCGGCCTTGATTTGGCCGTGAATCAGACGTTCTGGCCGCTCATTTTCCTTCCTGAAATTTTCCCACCATTGCCCCTGCTGAGGTTCCATTTATGGTTCCTGTCGTTGCATTTCCGTACAGCCCTGCGGCGTTTTCAGTCCTAAACGCTCCGTGGTTTCGAGCCTGCGTGATTCTGGCCACCTGCTGCGCTCTGCTGGAGAACCCGGTCGCGGCTCGTGCACAGGATACGCCTGCGTTGCAGTGGTTCCGCACGGAAACTGCGGAAAGCGGCGCCAGTGGATGGTTTCGCTGGGTTGTCGATCCGAGCGTGGCTGATTCCGAATTCGCCCACCTTTCAATCGTCAGTGATGATCACTTGTCGCTGTATGTGAATGGGCAGCGAGTGATGAAAAACGTTCTTCTGACGAAGGCCGGTGACTCTGTACAGTCAGCCGGGTACAACGTGAAGTCTTTGCTGCGTCAGGGCCGGAACACGATCGCGGTCGAAGCGAATTCAGAAGACAAATCACTGGTTTTTGGAATTTCACTTGTCGCCGGCAATGCGGCTGGCAATCGTTCAATCGGTGGTTCGTGGAAGCTGGCTCCTGCGCGGCCACCAGTCGGCTGGCAGCAGACCGATTTTAACGATCGCGACTGGCCTGAAGCTAAGACCGTCGCCGATGAACCTGGCCAGCGGTACCTGGTGAAACTCGCGGCTGAATTTGCGCCCCCGGTCGCTCTTGCAAAAGTACGAACCGCTCCTTTTCAGTTTGAAGACGGGGATCGAATTGTCTTCGTCGGGGCTACATTTTTCGAGCGAGCTCAATTGTCGGAGCATCTCGAAACAGCGTTGACGGGAACTCTCGGCGACAAGCATGTGACCTTTCGAAATCTGGGATGGAGTGCCGACACCGTCTACGCGGATTCGCGAGGCATCTTCGATCGTCCTGAAGTCGGTTACCTGCGCATGGTCGAACACATTCGCGCGGAGGAGCCGACCGTCGCGTTTATCTGTTACGGACAGAATGAAGCGCTGACTGCCGGCATCACGCCCGAGATGTATTCCGAGCAACTCGGTCGACTGCTTGACGAATTGACGGCATCGGGAATTGCCTGTGTGCTTGTATCACCGCACGAACTGCTGCCCACAGCGCCCCCCATTCCTTCGCCGTCACGATTCAATTCGAAGATCAAAGTCTACGCCGATGCAACCGCGAGCCTGGCTCAGGCAAAAGGCCTGCTTTATGTGGATCTGTTTAACGATTTCACGAAGCGTTTGCTGGAAATTGACAGCCAGCTTGCCGGAGGAAGTCAGCGAGCATCACAGGAAGCAGTCTTCGCCGCATTGTCGGACAATGGAGTCCATCTGACCGATCATGGTTACCAATGTGCGTCGTTGATTCTTCGCGAACGGCTTTTAAATGTGCCAGCAGAAGCAACCGGGACGGACAGTGCTCAGTATGAAAACATGCGAAGCCTGATCGTGAAAAAGAACGAACTCTATTTCCATCGCTGGCGTCCTCAAAACATCACCTACCTGTTCGGCTTCCGCAAACACGAACAAGGCAACAACGCCGCCGACATCGCGAAGTTTGACCCGTTCATCCAGGACCTGGAAAAACAGATCCACGAGCTGCAGTAGGTCACAACTCTTAACAAGTCGCCGGATTCGTGAGACTTCGGGTTGAAATGGAAGAATCTGACGCCGTTGGCAGGAAAAGCTCGGCCGGGATATCCCACGAAACAATGCTTCCATCATCTCGACCTGCAAACAGTCGCTGGCGATATTCGCAGACAGCCAAAGACATGAACGCCTTTCCCGAATGAAGTAGTCGTACGACGCGCTGATATCCCTGTGCAACACTCCCTGGTCGTGAGCATGCTGAACAGCGTCGGTCAGTTGAAGCAGAATCTTCGCCGCTGTCTTTGCTGGCAATCCATTTTGGTGCTGTTTCAAATACTCACTTAGCTGGACAGCGCTCATGTTACCGATGCGTGAGTCCAAAATGGTCGCGAAAATGATTTCTGCCTTGATGCACTGCTTCACACATATTTGACATTCGTCGTGATAAGGGGCGGAATGGCGGAGCCCTCAACGAGATTATTTCTCGGCGGCTTGTGCGGCAAGAATTATCGCACGCGAGGCGTTTCTCAACCTCCTCGCATGAAAAACTATTAGGCCGTGATGTTCGCTCGCATGCGATCAGCATCATAACCATCTCTGCGATGGCTGCTGTGTAGACGATCTCACTCCACATCAAGCCTTGATCATTCTTCGATTCGATAAAACGTTCGGCTTTTCCATGCGTTTACTTTGCGACGATAGCGTTCACAAGCAAAGCCGTCATCTCGAATCCCTTCTGCAGGCGGAAAACGAGTTGCTGTTGCACCCCGTCAGCTCTCAAATCATCCCGGGAAAATTCATCCTCCAGCTGACCCGCACGCTGTTCTTCAGCACCTTCGGTCCTTGCCGCCGCACCAAGAATTCTTACAAGCCCCGTTTGCCTTGCAACCATCTGCTGGAACACGGTGTCAGCTGTAGCATCATTCAGGTTCACTCTGGAGGTGATTGAGGATAAGTCTGCCGATGAAACCCCAAGCGATTCGGCGAGCAAATTGGCCATGCTGGCAACAGCATCGATACCGAGCACGATCTGCTGCTGCACGGTACGAGCACCGATGTTCTTTAGCCGCAATTCCGATTGAATCTTCTCGCACTCCTCCTTGGACGCGCCAGATTTTTTCGCGGCCAGCTCCATTACATTGACATAGATCGTCAGGTGTTCAGCAATCTGCTGGTAGACGGTGTCGGATAGAAGATCAGATGTTGAAAGCTTTCTCGTGATTTGTGCTACATCGTCAGCACTTGCGCCCAATGCCCTGGCGAGCAATCCCGTGGCCTCTATGCACGCATCAATTCTTGCGACCTGTTGCTGAAATACGGTTCGGGATGTCACATCTGCAGAAGCTAGACTCGCTTCGATGCTGGCAACTTCCTTTCGGACCTGCTCGCGTTCCTGTTTGTTCAATCCCAGAAGTCGTGTCGTGTCTGCCGATTGGCCCACTACTGCAATTCGGTCGTTCTCTGCCCGCCGCTCAGCTTCTTCTCTCGCTCTCTCTTGCTTCTGCCGATCTTCTTCTGCTCGGGCTTCTGCTTCGGCCAGTTCTCTCTCCCTTCTCAGAACGACCTCACTGCGGAGACGCATCGCTTCAGCAAGGTTACGTGCAATTGAAACAGCCCTGGTTTCGAGCAGCGCAGGGTGTGAGATTCGACCATCGTTAATGGCATGAATGGATTCCGCAACTGCGAAATCAGACTCGGAAAGCTCAACAAGAGATTTCAGCACTTCACTGTCAGATGTCACATGCTGAATCTGTTGCAGAAGTTCTTGAGCTTTTTGCCGTTCGGTTGCCTGCCAAGCAGAGGAGTATTGCGTCAGCAGCCGCGTGGCATCTTCTATTTGTTTCTCGTCCAACCGCTTCTGAGCCTGTTCCCACAGGTCCGCTGCACGCTGCTTCAGTTGCTCTGTTTTAGAGCGATAGATCAGACATATACTGAACAGTACTGCCACACCAACGACTGCGATGCTGTTCAATCGATTCACAGACCAGATTCACACTGCCGAGGAACTCGCGGCCTTAATCGGCACGCCATCGGCTATGTCACTCCGGAAAGAGCTGAAGAAGCTGGATGAGCACATGCGGCGATTCATTGCTCATTCGCCCTTTGCGATCATCAGCACGCATACTGCTGATGGTCGCTGCGATGCCTCACCGCGCGGCGACGCTCCGGGATTCGTGTCCGTCGTCGATGATCGGACGCTGGTGATTCCTGATCGCTTCGGCAACAAGCGAGCCGATAGCTTTCGCAACATTTTGGAGACTGGCCGCATCGGGCTGCTCTTTCTGGTGCCCGGTTTTGGGGAGACTCTGCGAGTCAACGGCCGTGCGGCAATCATTCGCGACGAAGCGTGGCTGACACCCCTGACCGCGCAAGGCAAACGGCCTTTGGTCGCGGTTGCCGTGGAAGTCGAAGAGTGTTTCCTGCAATGTGCCAAGGCTTTGTTGAGATCGAACCTATGGAAGCCACACGAATGGCCAAATTTGCAGAGCCTGCCCTGCGCGGCTGAGATGTTTACGGATCAGGTACAAATGCCGGAATACGATGTTGCCAAAATGCAGACGGCTCTCGACGGAGCCTACAAAAACATTTTGTATTGATCCTTGCTGTACCCGTACTCTCCGCGCCCGTCGAAGCCGCCTCGACGCCATTGAACATTGGGGATTTCCGTCGTATCACCGCTGAATCCCATCCACGAGTACGACCGAATCGAAACTCATGGCTCTCCCTTCAACTTACGGCGAGTGACTCGCAAGTTGTCGAACGCCGGGCCGTCCGTCTGCGTCTTGGAGCGGCTGCAAAACAACTCGATATCCAGCGAATCGCCTCCCGCAGGCGTGCGGTCCAGCGAGGCGTGGCACAACATGCGAGGCGCTTCGCCAACGACTTGAAGTATGACTCGGCAGGACTTGCTCGAAGGTTCAATGACCAGTTGCAGGTGATTCCACGCATCGAACGAGGCAGGAACTTTTGTGTCGGTCAGCTGGTCGCCGTTACGCTGATGCCACGTTCCTTGATGTGTTCGCAGTTCGATCAGCGGCTGGTTGTCGCCGGTCGTCACTAACGCGAGCCCGACTTCATCGGAGCTGGTGACGCTGGGACCGGGTGTGATCTGAACGTAGGGGAGCTCGCTGCGAGGAAAGATATCGACATCGACCAGCAGTAGGCCATCAGGCTGCCAAGTCAGCGATGGCGCGGCAAGCTGCACTCGTCCGCCGGAGCCTCGCATCCGCAGCGACTGAAGTTCGTGACCGTAAGAGACGTCGTTGTCGATGGTAATGTCGGATGCCTGTCCCTTACGCAACGTCCATCGATCGCGCTCCGGCGACTCGAAGTTGGCTTGCAGCAGCATCTCCCTGCCGAGCGGCTCAAAGTTTGGCGTTGGCGTCCAGCGCAACGAAACGTCGTCCAGAAAGAACACGCTGCCAGTCGCTCCTTGCGGGCTAAACTCGATCATGTTGAAGGCATTGAACTGCGCAGCGTACGGGACATCGCGGCAGATGGTTTGTGGAATCGCATTCTCCGCCGCGTCTTCAGCGAGCGTCTCGGCTGAGTACGTCTTGTGTTCGAGATCGACCTTCAATGTGATTCGCTGCCATTTGTTGACGGCGAGTGTTGCCGTTGAAGCGACGTACTTGCCGTCTTGTGTGAAATGAATCGGAGCGGGATCGCCGGCCGCGATGTACAGGGCGACGTTGTGCCGGTGCACGGGATCGTTGTCGTATTGCAGAGTGATCACGCCCCCCGACTTGTCGTCCGGGCGGAACAGCCAGAAGTCGAGCACGCACGAGCCGCTGCTGATGGCCGTGTCGCCCGGAAACGGAAACAGGCTGCGGTCGTGTCGGCCGTGATGCCTCACGGTCAGATTGGCGAGGCCGTTCTCTGCACGAGTCAGCTTGATCGCATTGCCAGCCGTACCGCGCCGAACTCGACTC
>QWOO01000268.1 GCA_003669615.1 Planctomycetota bacterium | reverse complement strand
CGTTCTTACTCTCTTCTATATCTCTGCTGATTGATCCCGCCATGCTTGAAATACCTGTGATCCGTTGGGGAAAGCCTTATGAGTCCCTCGAGAAGGCTGACGTTATTCATTTCGAAACGGGCGAAGTGATGGCCAAAATGCATCAGGCCAACGCCGGTCTGGTGCAGATGGATTCACGGAAATCCGCTAAGGCTCGTGAGATCCTGAAGCAGTTTTCCGTTGCCGATCTGATCAAGAAATGTGAACACGCTGCGGATCTTTATCTGACGGCCACTCTGCCGTTGGGCAACGGCACTCAAACGCCAGAGCAGTTCTGCTCGATTCAGTCCGCCACGACCGGTCTGCCACTGAACATGTGCCGGGCCAATATGAACAAGAACGCCTTCGTGCTGAAGCACATGGGCGACATGCTCGACGCACTGACTCGAGGATTGCCACTGGATATCCTGAGTCGTGGCTACGGGATGGAATCCCGAAACGTGATGGTCAGCTATCAGGCGACGACCTCGACACTGGGACTGGTACTGCCGTCCAATTCGCCAGGCGTACACACGCTTTGGCTTCCCGCAATCCCGCTGCAGATTGGCCTGGTGCTGAAGCCAGGATCTTCAGAACCCTGGACTCCTTATCGTATGTACGAAGCTTTCGCCGCGGCTGGTGTGCCTCGCGAAGCCTTCTGCCTGTACCCGGGTCCTCACGATGTCGGCAACAAGGTTTTGGAGACCTGCAACCGCGCCATGATTTTCGGTGGACAGACCACTGTCGACAAGTACCACGGCAATCCGCGAGTCCAGGCACACGGGCCGGGATTCAGCAAGATTCTGATTGGCGACGACTGCGTCGATCGCTGGGAAGACTATCTGGACATCATGGTGAAAAGTGTCGCCATGAACGGGGGACGTGGATGCATCAACTGCTCTGGAATCTGGGCCTCGCGGCACACCGAAGCGATCGCTGACGCTATCGCGAAGAAACTGGGCCCGATCTTTCCACTGCCAACAACGGATCCTGATGCGGCCATCGCCGCGTTCACGACAGCTGGCGTGGCGGAAGCCACCAACAAGCAGATTGAAGACGGCATCAAGGGACCAGTCACAGAAGTCACCGCCAGGTATCGCGGTGGAGATCGTCTGGTCCAGCATGAACGCTGTGACTATCTTCGTCCTACGGTCCTGCACGTCAGCGACTGCGACAACTCGATGGCGAACACAGAATACATGTTTCCATTCGTCTCCGTCGTGCAATGTCCTCAGGACAAGATACTGAGCAAGATCGGCTCGACGCTGGTCGGCACGGCAATCACCAATGACGAAAAGTGGATCAGTGAACATGTGGACGCACGCAACATCGACCGACTGAATGTTGGGCCCGTCCCGACGTGCGCTCTGAACTGGTTGCAGCCGCACGAAGGAAACATCATCGACTTCCTGTTTCGAAATCGAGCCTTCCAGAACAGCCTTCCGCCGGCTCATTGATTGTCGGCCTGAACGTTTTTCCGAACATCGCAGAGGTGCGATGAAGTAATCATTTTTGAACTCGTCTAAGCTTTGCATCCTGTTCGGATGCAAAGCTTTTTTTTGCTCGCAATTGGATAATTATGGTGTCCAAAGAATCGAAGTCCGCTGAGAAGAATCCTCTTCGCAAACTTGCCCAGGGCCAAATCGTTTCCCGTGTAGCCGTCTACGCGATTCTGGTCAGCATGTATGCCGCGATTCCCGCCTTTTATGAAGCACAGAACAAGCTGTATCTGTTGGCCGATGTTCCGGCCGACATTCATGCGGCATTGACGCTGGTACTGGGCTGGCTGCTGGTCTTCAGAACGAACACGTCGTATTCACGCTGGTGGGAAGCCCGAACATTGTGGGGCGGACTGGTCAACACGATGAGAAATCTTTCGCTGAAGCTGGTCGAACTGATCGAAGCCCCGCCGAAAGATCTTAAAGTGATTCATCGGATACTCAAGGCATTCGCGTGGACGCTGAAAGACCATTTGCGGGACGGAGCGTCACTGGAAGATTCGGAATTGTTCGAAGATATCAACAAGCCACCTCAGCATGTCCCCACATTTCTTGTCGCAAAGGTCTACGAAAAGCTGCAGCTTTGGAAGAAGAGCGGCTGCATTGATGGGTCTGAGCTGATCGTTCTTGATGAAGACCTTCGTAAGCTGCTGGAGATCGTGGGAGGCTGCGAACGCATCCGCAATACACGCCTTGCCCAATCGTACCGGACGTTCGCAAGACAATGTGTGTTCATCTATCTGATCTCGCTTCCCTGGGGGATTGTCCATGACTTTTCCTGGTGGACTGTTCCTCTCACAGGCATGATCAGCTACTTCATGCTGGGGATGGAGATTGCCGCCGAGCACACTGAAGAGCCATTCGGCTACGATGAAGACGACCTCGATTTAGAAGCCCTGTGCCGCGTCATCGATTCATCGATCGATGAAATATTTGCTCGCGGTACCGCACGATAGATGCTGATCGTGCCCGCTTGCACCATGCGGCATGGCATGTTTTTTGTGATTACTGTGAATCCGAAAGACGACGCGATCTCTCGGATGGCAAAGGCGGCATCATAAAAGCGGTGGACGTGCAAAGAGTCAGCCTCTGCGGGCTCGCCGATCTTGTGGCCATCATTGTTGACGATGCGCAGCAGATCCCGGATGAACGACTCCTGGCGAAGGCTGGAAAAACAAAGAAGCAGATTTTGCTGATCGCCTATTCTGTTAAACGTGAGTTTAAAGGAACTGGCCACGCTTCGCTTTGCGTTGTATCCCCAAAGCAAAAATCCAGGCAGAAGGCTACGGGAGATATTTGGATGGCTCAGGAAAATAACAAACTGACACAACGAACGCGTTCTTCGCGTCACGGATATTGCGGCAAACACTCCCTCATTGACTCGCGTTATCGTGATTCGCCGCTGCGGTAGGGGATGGTTAGGCCATCACCGTTTAAAATCTCCTTCCGCTGGTCGTTTTGAGTTTCCTGAATCAGCACGCGGAAAGGGTCTCCGCTGAAACAGACTTCACCGAAAAACGTGAAGACTCGGGAGTTGGTTGTGACAAACATCGGAGCGAGACTGCCTGCGGTCGTGGTGTAGCTGAAGTTTATGGAATCTCCGGAAGGTATCGCGACGAACATTCTTTCAGACCGGCTCGCCAAACTTATTCAGTGGGGTCTTGCCGAGAAATATCCGTCCGAAGAATCGCCTGGCCGTGACGCCTATCGCCTGACCGCAAAAGGCTCATCGCTCGGCCCAGTCCTGAAAGCCATTGCAGACTGGGGCATTGCCGAAATCAAAGGCACGGCAAAGCTGTTGAAGCCAAAGACTAAATAGCCCGTTCCCGCAGATTCGAATTTGCAGCGTTGGCGAATCTGAAGCAGTACCGACGCGTTTTGGGTGGCGTGTGGTAACATCTGCCGGTGCGTTGTAGTTGCCCCTTGATTGCGCAGGGATACGTTCGAATGCCGCGAAAACTTCTGCTGGTTCTCTGTTTCCTTCTGACCATCGGCCTTTTACCGGCCGATGAACCGCAGACTGTGCGGCCGCTGATTGGGTATACGGAGTTGCAAACCAATCTGCCAGGTGGGCGGCATGACAACGTGCGGACGATGCGTGCGACGGTCGTCCGCGCAGATGGTTCGAAACGTGCAAGAATTGCAGAGGAACTGGCTGACGAGCCAGATGCGTGGACTCAGTTTGCGGGCTGGTCGCCCGATGGCATGCGGGCGATTGTGTCGCGCGGATGGCAAGATCCGGAGAACGCGAAGTGGGAAGACGAACACAAAACATTTCGAATGGAACCTGGTAAGTGGTCGCTCGATTCCTGCCTCATCGACATCGCAACCGGCAAGATTTCTAATCTCACGGCTGTTGAACGCGTGAGCCATTACAACGGTGGACTGTTCTTTTATCCGGACGGAAAGAGCCTTGGGTTTACGCCGCTGATCAATGGGATTTCGAAACCGTTTGTGATGGATCTCGACGGACGCAACAAGCGAGATTTATCAGCCAGCGACGCGGGTTTCTCTTACGGCTACAGCGCATCGCCAGACGGCAAACACATCAGCTATCATGAGAACTATCAGATCTACATTGCTAACGCCGACGGCTCGGAAAAGCGGCATATCAACACCGGGCATCCCTTTGATTTTGCTCCGCGGTGGTCGCCCGATGGACAGTGGCTGCTGTTCGTGAGTGGCGAACATTACAACTGCCATCCGCACATCGTTCGGAGTGATGGAACCGGCTTGAAGAATCTGGCTGACCGAGCCGGTTACCGGGGTGTAACCGAGTTCCTTGATGTCTTTGATTTTCACGGAGGCAGCAGTGATGTGCCTGTCTGGTCGATGGATGGCCAAACACTGTTTTATACGGCTCAAGTCGCCAACAATGGGGATACCGCCAGCCGTGTCGAATTGTTTCAAATCACACTGAGCGGCGAAATTACTCAACTGACCAATACTTCACCGGGCACGACGCATTATCATCCGACGCCCTCGCCGGACGGACAACAGTTGCTTTACGGATCCAAACGCGACGGAATCCGGCAGTTGTTTGTGATGAAGCTCGCCGATCGCAGCGAGACCCAAATCACGAGTCTTAAGCCTGGCTTCGGAGCCATGTGGCCGCACTGGCAGCTGGTGTCGCAGGTTGAGGCTGTGACAGACAATAAATTGGAAACCCAAAAGCGAAGACGCGTGCTCTATAACTTCGACGGCGATTCGTGTCTCTCAACGAAGGCTAACAGCAAAGGTCCGGTCGCAGTCAGCGTTGATGACGTTAAGAAGCTGATCGAAGAGGTCGCTTATGTCGACAGCCGAGTTGACACCGTGCTGGTCTGCATCAACGCCCAGGTCATGTACTACCCGACAAAAGTGGGCACAATGCGCGGCACGTTGTCAACGCCCGAAGAGCGGGCGAATTGGCCAGCGTCCGAGAAGCAGAGGTTTGAGAATCTCAAGGCGTTCTTCGACAGCGGCGTTGATCCGTATGCCGTTATGCTGTCCGAGGCCCGACGAAAAGGCCTGGAAGCGTTGCTGACTTTTCGCATGAACGATGACCACGGGAATGATTTCCTGCGGACACAGTTTAAAGTGGATCACTCCGACTGGCGGCTCGGCACGGTGGAGTATCAGGGCCGAGATGCAATGGACTTCGGCCGCGATGAGGTGCGGGACTACACGTTCCGCCTGATTGAAGAAGCCATACGTCGGTACGATTGTGATGGAATCGAACTCGACTTCAATCGCTTCCCGAACTTCTTCAAAGACGGCACAACCGACGAACGAGTCGCAAAGATGAACTCCCTCGTGGAACGCGTGCGGAAGATGCTCGACGAAGTGGGGCAGGAACGTGGCCGGAAATTGTTGCTCTCCGTGCGACCACCGTCGAATTACGGACGCACTCCGCCGACACCCGAGACTTCCCGGAACCTTGGCTGCGATGTGCCTGCCTGGGCAAAGAACGGCTGGATAGATTTCGTCGCAGTCTCCGAATTTCTGTTTGAACGCGGCGACCTTCCAATCGACGACTGGAAGAAAGTGGTCACCACAATCCCGGTGTACGGTGGCATCGAATGCACTCGTGGCGGTGGAAACAAAAATCTTACCGCGGAAGAATATCGAGCCGCGGCAGAGAACCTGATAAGATCAAATGCCGACGGGGTCTATCTCTTCAACTTCTTCACGTCGCGCGAGGGCGGAGCCGACGCGTACGAACCGCCATTAGAAGTGCTGAAAGATCTGGGCCGATGATCCGATGCAAATCGATGGCATTTCCAGAAGAATTCATTGCGGTGGTTCGAGCGGTCGCCTGATCTTAAATAAATTTATTGATAGTCGCCCCTTGCTCCGCAAAAGTAGCGTTTATGTTCGCTTCTTTCGCAGAGCGAAAGGCAACTATGATAAATTCAAAGCCTCGGAGCGAAAGGCGACATTTGGCGAGTGGAGAGATTGAATGCAGCGTGTAACAAGCTTGATAGCAGCCTTCCTTTCACTGTCCTTCGGCTTTCAGTCGTGGGCCGAGGATCATGTTGCGCGGTTCGTCGATGAAGTGCAGCCACTGCTGAATGGGAAGTGCGTGTCGTGCCACGGGCCGGAGAAACAGGAAGGAAACCTGAGGCTCGATTCGCTGGCCGCCGCTATGGCCGGTGGCGATCAGGGACCGGCTCTTGTACCAGGCGATACTGCGAAGAGCTTGCTGGTGAAGGCGATCTCCTTTGAAGATCCTGATCTTCAGATGCCGCCGAAGCTGAAACTCTCCGACAAAGAAATCGCCACGCTGACTGACTGGGTCAGCGCAGGAGCGACATGGCCGGAGCCAACTGCGGTCTTGTTTGAAGATGAGCCCCAATTTCTAAAGGTACTCACCAGCGGCAACGGCAAAGGACGAATCTTCACGGAAGAGACATTCCGAGGAACCTCGGCGCTGGGCATCAGGCCGTTACAACGTGACGCCGTGAAGATTCCAAACTGGAACTTTGCCATTCGCGAACAACCTCAGCCAGGTCAATACCGCTACCTGCAGCTCGCATGGAAAAAGCGAGGCGGCGGGAGCGTGATGATCGAACTGGCAAGAGACGGAAACTGGCCCGAGGCCGCGGATGCCAAAGGCCGATATGTCGCCGGTCCGAACACAACGGGCTGGGCCGCGGCTTCGGTGAGTGACACGGCCCCACAGGACTGGACCGTGGCGACGTTTGATCTCTGGCAGGACATCGGCGACTTCTTGTTGACAGGCATCGCCCCGACATGCGATGGCGGAGAAGAAGCGTTCTTTGATTCGATCATTTTGGGACCAACCAGGGAATCACTCGATGCGTATCGTCCGGATTCCGGGCAGTTGGCTTCCGAAGACGCGGGCCACTCCATCGGTGACGCCTTCACCGATAAACGGAATCCCATCCGCAGAATCTTTGGCGGTGAGCGGCTGGATTTGTGGTCGCTTCAGAAACCAGTGCGCCCCGCTGTTCCCTCTGGGCCCAAACATCCGATCGATGCGTTCATTCAATCGAAACTTGCAGAGCAGAGACTGACACCTGCTTCGGAGGCTGATCGCCGCACGCTGATTCGCCGACTGACTTTCGATCTGACAGGGCTGCCTCCCGAAGTTGAAGATGTTGCCGCATTCGTCGCAGATGATTTTCCGGATGCTTATGAAAATCTGGTGACCAGGTTACTCGATTCGCCGGGTTACGGCGAGCGGCAGGCGCGGCTTTGGCTGGACGTCGTGCGGTACGCTGACACCAATGGGTATGAACGCGACGAGTTCCGACCGTTGGCCTGGCAGTTCCGCGACTATGTCATTCGTGCGTTCAATCAGGACAAGCCGTTCGATCAATTCATCCGCGAGCAGATTGCCGGTGATGAACTGGTCGATGGTCAGCCGAAGACTACGGCCGAAGCGGACTCACTGATCGCCACAGGTTATCTGCGGCTTGGTCAATGGGACAGCACGGCATCGATCTTTCAGGAAGAGCCTCGGCTGCGGGCCGAGATGATGGCTGACCTGACGAATACAACGGCGTCGGCGTTTCTCGGACTGACGATGTCGTGCTGCCAATGTCATGACCATAAATACGACCCGCTTTCGCAAGCCGACCATTTTCGGCTGCGGGCCTTCTTCGCGGGAGTGACATCGCGTGATGACCTGCCGATTTCGCTCGCCCATGAGCAGGCAGAAATCGACATGCGCAATTCGGGGATCGACGATCAGGTGCAGTCGCTGAAGGCTGAACAAGCCAAGAGCGATCCTGCGAGCAGTGTCGAACAAAAGTCGAGACACGAAGAACTTGAGAAACAGATCGGCGAACTGGAGTCCGGTAAACAGCCGCCGCGTCGTGCGATGGCCGCGACGGATTCCGGTGCATCGGCTCCTGCGACGTTTGTCTTCTATCAGGGCGACTTCTCGTCACCGCGCGAGGAAGTTGCACCGGGCTTTGTGTCAGTGTTCTCACCGGAAGCAGCCGAGATTCACGCTCCCCGTGACAGTACTACCGGACGACGACTGACGCTGGCCAACTGGATCACGTCTTCCGAAAATCCCTGGACGGCGCGGGTGATCGTCAATCGAATCTGGCAGCAGCACTTTGGCACGGGGCTTGTGGCGACACCCAACGACCTTGGTTACACCGGCGCTCGGCCTTCGCATCCGGAGTTGCTTGATTGGCTCGCCATCGAGTTTATGGAACGCGGCTGGTCAATTAAAGAACTGCATCGTCTGATCGTAACATCGCACACGTATCGCCAGACGTCGCGTCATTCTGACAGCGGGACTGCGGCCTCGATGATTGATCCGGACAATGCGTTGTTGTCGCGGCAGAACGTTCGACGACTGGACGCGGAGACCCTCCGTGACGGCCTGCTGGCCGTTGCGGGGCTATTGCAGGCGAACGACGGTGGTAAGCCGCTCTGGCCGGAGGTGCCCGAAGAACTCCTGAATGCCCAGCCGGCGATTCTGGAAGCGACCGAAGGAAAAGATGACGGCCGCATGCAGGGCTGGTACACCGATCCGGTTGAACAGACAGACGTGCGCAGCGTGTTTCTTGTTCGCAAACGCTGCCTGCCGATCCCAATGTTGCAGGCGTTCGACCTGCCAGACACGACGACGTCTTGTGCTCGTCGAGACACAACAGTCGTGGCCCCACAGGCCTTGATGTTGCTCAATAGTCCGGAAGGAGTCCGTTACGCGCAAGCACTGAGCGATCTTGTCGTAACGCATCAGGAATCGATAGACCTAAACGACGCCCAGTTGACCGAGAAGTTGATCGATGCGATCTTTCAAAGAGCGCTGAGTCGAAATGCCACGCAGGAAGAAACAACTCTTACCGTCGAATTCCTTCAGCGACATCGTGAACTGCACGCCGCAAAGTCGTCTGACGATCAGGCGGTCAAGCTTGCTGTGGCTGACCTGTGCCGGGCCGTTCTGAATCTTAACGAATTCATCTACATCGATTGATGAACAATCGCTCATGGGAGTGTCGATCATGTTTCAGCAATCTCGTCGCCAGTTTTTTAATCACAGTGGTACTGGTTTCGCGAGCGTTGCGTTTAGCGCACTGCTGGCAGAAGAACTACGGGCCGCGGCGGTCAAGAGGCCGGTGATTGATCCGCTGCAGCCGCTGGCCGAACGACTTCCGCATTTCGCTCCTCAAGCCAAACAGGTCATCTTCCTCTTTCAGTATGGAGGACCATCGACCTTTGACCTGCTGGATTACAAGCCCGAGCTGATCAGGCTGCATGGTCAGCCGGTTCCCGAATCGTTCAAAAAGAATCCAGACAAGGTCGGCGGCGTATTCAATCACTGCAAGGACGAGCTGATGGCCGGGCCCTGGAAGTGGGCTCAGCATGGGCAATCGGGGCAGTGGGTTTCGGAACTGCTGCCACACACTGCCAGGCACATCGACGAGCTGTGTCAGGTGCGTTCGATGTACAGCGAAAGTTCGAATCACGCGCCTGCGACCTATCTCATGAATACCGGAGCGATCCTTGGCGGCAAGCCGAGCCTGGGATCGTGGGTTACTTACGGACTGGGGTCGGTCAATCAGAATTTGCCGGGGTACGTGTTGCTTTACAAGGTCGGTGGGCTGGGCGGGTCGCAGAACTGGAGCAATGCATTTCTGCCAGCCGCATTTCAGGGAACGCAGTTTCGGCATGAAGGCTCGCCGGTGCTCAATCTGCAGCCTCCGAGCGAACTGGCGGACGTGCAGCGTTCGACACTGGATTTCGCTCAGGTGCTTAATCGCAGGCATGCCGCCGAGCGACCGGGGATGCTTGATCTCGATGGCCGCATCGCGTCGTATGAGCTGGCCTATCGCATGCAGTCGGAAGCTCTGGACATCGGTGAACTGTCCCTGGAGACGAAAGAGACTCAGGACGCCTACGGTCTGCATGATGCCAACGGTTCAAAAGTGATGTACGGTCGCATGTGTTTGCTGTCACGGCGACTGATCGAAAAAGGTGTTCGCTTTGTGCAGCTTTATAATGCGGTCGATAAGCTGGGCTGGGACGGACATGACAGCAACGACGACTACAACAGACGCAATGCCGAACAAACTGACCAGCCCGTTGCAGCGCTGCTGAGCGATCTGAAGCAGCGAGGATTGCTTGATACGACGCTCGTGATTTGGGCCGGGGAATTCGGCCGCACGCCAATGATGCAGGGCAACGGTGGTCGCAACCACAACCCGTATGGCTTCACAATCTGGATGGCTGGTGGAGGCGTAAAGGCGGGCACCGTGATCGGTTCCACCGATGACATTGGGCTCCGCGCTGCCGATCAGCCACAGCCCGTGAAAAATCTGCACGCAACAATCCTGACGGCCCTGGGACTCAATCCTGACGACCTCTTTTTCGAACACGCCGGCCGCCAGGAACGCCTCACCGGCGTCGCTCAAAGCTGGAAGAAAATCCCTGGAGTGCTTGGATAGCGAGGATGATTCCGATGGTAATTTGCACCATTGCCTTCGCTTGACTGACCATTTAACTCGGATAATCCGGACGAGGATTTAGGGAAGTTGCTGCCGTCTTCTGAAGTCCTGAACACGCCAGTGCGACTGTTTAAAGAGGACCTTTTTGCCATGTTGAGGTCTTTCGAAGGCTTTTCGGATAGGCAATGAGTGAAGCTGACGAACTAAAAGCGGAATCGTTTTGATCCAAAGTTTCACAGAAAGGCACTTCTTCGAAATGAACTCGATGGCCTTTGTAGTTTCGCGACATGGCGTGGGACTCGACACACATCGATTCGCAGTGACTCCGCCGGCACACGAACGCCCAGATGATGTTCCTGTGCGTTTATAAGGGGCTGAGCTGTTTCGACGGCGCGAGAGACGACTTCCGCGAGTTCAAGGCTTTCCCGTTTCAGTTCGATTTTCCCTCGCATCACCCGCGACACATCGAGCAGATCATCAACAAGCCTGACCAGATTATGTACCTGTCGCTCGATGACATCACGGGCCAGCTCCAGAGTGTGAGTATCCAGCTGCGGGATGGTGTCGAACAGCAAACGCAGCTTCTCTTCGCTGTCTCTGATCGCTGATATCGTAATTTCGCAGAACAAAGTCGGTGTCGTGTCCCTGCGAATCGCGGGTTTACCTGTTGTCGCGAACCACGAGCAAGATCGATGCTCGGTGGATCGCAATAAGGCGCTCGGAGAAACGACGCATTGCGGTTCAGGTCCGGCAGGGCCGAAACAGTTCTACTGGGGTCGAAAGCCAGTCACAGGATTTCCGAGATCGGTTCGCCGTCACAGATCTTGAACGGCCGACCCTGTAGGTCGTGAATTTCGCGGGAGGGATCAAGTCCACAAGCCTCGCAAATTGTGGCTAAATAATCACCGGGAGTCACAGGGTTCTCCTTGACGTAGGCCGCCTGCTTGTCGCTTGAGCCATAAACCGCGCCACCCTGAACACCTCCGCCGGCCAGCACGCCTGAATAACAGAACGGCCAATGGTCTCGACCATTCGCCGCGTTGATCTTTGGCGTCCGTCCAAATTCGCCAACGCAGGACACGAGGGTTTCGTCGAGAAGTCCACGATCGTGAAGATCTTCCAGCAGGGCAGAATAAGCCTGATCAAACGCCGGCAGACAATAGCGGGCTTTCAGCATTCCGTAGCCCGTCTCACCGTGCTCCAGATCATTCAGTCCGCCGTGAGTGTCCCACACGTTATAGACCTTGGCACGTGGAGTAATAAACATCCAGTTCACAGTCACCAGACGAATTCCGGCTTCGACAAGACGTCGGGCCGTAAGAAAACTCTCTCCGTACTCATTGCGACCGTAGCGGTCACGCACGGCGCGCGATTCAAGATCGAGATTCAGAGCGTCCTTCACGGTCGTGGCATGAATCAGCCGGTAAGCCGATTCGTAAACACTGTCAAACGATGCGGACCCGACATGCCGCTGAGCTCGTCGATCTTCCGTTTCCAGCAGGTTGAGTAATCCACGACGCGCCTGAAGTCGAGCCATCGACACGTCGTTGGGAAGTGCGAGAGGAATTGCCGAATTGGGATCGTCGACTCGTGGTCCCGTCTGAACGTGGTTAAAAACTTCGCCCAGTTCGACCGGATCATGTGCTGATCCGAGAAAGCCCGAATGCGTACCGGCATAGAATAAACCGTCATGGGCCACGGCGCGTGGAATCGAAAAGCTGGACGGCAGCGCTGTGCGTTCGCCGAGATAAGAAAACATCGAGCCGACCGAGGGAAAGTCGCTGCGGTTGCGACCGTTGGACGGAAATGTTCTCGGCGGACTCATCGCTCGCCCGGTCATCGTGTGATAAACCGACACGCCGTGATCCGTTGCGGAATGCGTCAACGAACGAATGATGGCCAGCTTATCCGCATGTTGAGCCGTCTGAGGCATCTGATCGCTCAGCGAAATGCCTGGCACCGCTGTGGCAATGGGAGAAAACGGACTGCGAATCCCTTCCGGAGCATCGGGCTTCATATCCCACATGTCCTGCTGCGGCTGTCCGCCCCACATGAACAGAAAGATGCAGGACTTGGCCGACGACTTCACCGGAGCGGTCGCAGTCTGTTCCATGGCCATCAACTGTGGCAACGTCAAAGCGCCACAGCCCACGGATCCCAGTCGCAGCATGGCATCACGACGATGAAGCATCATTCTTTCCTCAGCATACGAGGACCTCAGCATACGAGGACCTCAGACTGTCGGCAGTTTTGTTCTCTGCTTCTTGTACCACAGTTTTCGGCTTTTCCCAAACCTCCTCTCGATAGTTTGAGCCGACGCAGCTGGAAACCTGCACCTGCGCACAGTGCTTCCGTTTGAATGCGGACGCTTCCCGCACAGATACGCACAATTGGTGTACACGCTGTAAGTGCACTGCCAGTCGTACCCTTCATCACAATTCGGTGCCCCGAGCCGCGACGGGGCATGGGCGTGCAGCAGAGCAGCTTTGAATGTTCTGGTCCAGAAAAACTCGCAGCTATCTACTTTTCAGGCGTCTCTCCTGATGTGCTCTCAGTGGTCGGAACAGCAGAGTCAGTGGTGGTATTCACGGCCGGTTTTTTGTCGAGTGAAACAAAAATCGGATTCAGTTCGGGTTCTTTGGCTTCGATGTCGGCGTAGAGTTTCAGGACCTGTTCGGCACGCTGTAACTCGATTCGTGATTTCTCTTGCATGGCCTCCGCATTACGGATTTCACTAGGGGTGAAGGCACCTGGAACTGTCACATTGGCCTCAGTCCGCAGTTTCAACTCTAAGTCCGCAAGCGACTTCTCATTGCTGCGTTCCGCTACATCCAGCCGAAGAAGCTGCAGTTGAGTCTGATACGCGGACCAGCCATAGTCCCAGTCGCGTTTTTTTTCGCTGATCAGTGAGTTGATCTGGGACAGCGCATCCTGTGCAGCGTTCAGTTTGGTTTGTCGCTTTTCCTCAGTACTGCCTGGCTCCAGATCTCCCTCGGAGATGAGTTTTTCGAGCGGTTGAGACCAGGTCACCACGTCTTTTTTTGGCCTCTCACTCTGTCGGATGTATCTGGTTGTAGAGCCTTGCATGTTTCGCAGTTCCTTCGCGATTTCCGTGGGCTGCGGCCATTGGATCCGCGGATCGGATCCGAGCTTGGGCTGCGGTGCAGAAGTGACTTCGGGTGTTGGCGATGTCTGCCTTCGGGCGTCTCGTTGTTCATTCAGACACCGCTTCAATTCGAGTTCGCTTGCTGGGCCTGCAAATCGTTTTACTTCCTTACCATTGACCACGAGCACACTGGTCGGCAGCCGACTGATCTTGTACTGTTTGCCAAGCGGCCGCTCTTCGTTGATGTTGACCGCTGCAACGGGGTAACCATCTCGTAGAAGATTGTCCCAAATGGTTTTCATGTCAGCAGCCTGATGCCATGACGCGTGAAACGCGAGTAACTGAATACCATCGAAACCCGCAAGTTCGTCCCGTGGTTCCGGCAAAGGCGTCGTATTGAAAAGCTCTCGAAGCCGCCGATCAACGATCTCATCACGCGACTTCGCTCGCACACCCAGATTGTTTTCCACCTGCTGCAGCTTCAGCCTCAACCGCTGAGCTTCCAGTTCCTGCAACTGCTGACGCAGGTCAAAGGATTGTTCGACGTTTTTCCTGAGTTCATGACGCTGATCCGTTTCAGATTTGAATTCTGAAGGACTTTGAGAAGCACTGCGAACGCTTTGCTCAAGAGTGCTTAGCTCCGTACGCAAACCTTTGATTCGTTGTTCAATTGCTTGTATACCGCCGGCATCCGGGGTGACATCGGAGCTCTCCCCATTTTCTTCGCCCGGATCAATCACATCAAACAATTCTCGAACCTTGGCCTCCAATTCGGTCATCCAGCTCAAACGAGCCGTGGAAAGCGTGGCTGTCCCGGTCCCGCCTCCGGACGTCACGCTCAACAGAATTCCTCGTCGCTTATAGGCGGGCAGTGAATCACGCCATTTCTCAAATTTCTTCATCCTGTTGTTGACGTCAACGAACACCGTTGGAGCAGACGTTCGTTTGTATCGAACCTCCAGCGTCCGATTCTGTTCCTGCAGCTCGGGGTCGGTCGGAGAACTCCATCGCCCGGTGCCAGCGGAGAACGAGTATTTGTGTCCGTCAATTTTGAACGACGTCTGTGGATCATTCAACTTCAGGCCTTTCAGCGTTGGAACGTCTACCGGTGAATTGTCGGCCCAGTCACCCAAATCCACGACGTCCCATGTTCCAGTTTCGCTGCTGAAACCGGCCAGCCATTGATGTTTTCCGGGATCCATGAATGAGATCATCGCCACTTTTGTCCCGACAATGGGCATAGAAACGGTCTGCCAACTGCCAGTCGGCAATGCCTCTCCTTTCTTGAGGGGCTTACTGAATCCGTAGAACTCATTCCGTGTTTCGGACCGTTCGATTTTGATCGTATCGGACTCATTTTCAAACAACGGCTGGCGCGATTCGAAATCATCGACCGGTTCACCCGCTTCTCTGAAAAACCTGGGTGAGGAATCCAGTCCGACGACAACGGCCGTCGCTTTTGTCTGCCACTCCTTAGTTTTCGGCAACAGCATCACAACACCGTCGAGATATTGAACGGTCCCCTGAAACTCGGATGCAGGGACAGTTTGCAACCAGTCGAGCAGCTTTGAGTACAACTCTGCCTGAGAAATTTGTTTTGGCGATTGATACGCTCCTGTAATGGGCTTCAAAGCCGGATCTGTTGGTGATGTCCAACGCCCAGTGGCAGCCGCGAATGCGTAGAAGTGATTTCCTTCCTTGAACTGCACCACGTCGGGAGAAACCGCAGGCTTTGCAGTCGACGTTTCCGGCAGGTGGACCACATCCCATGTTCCGGTTTCACCGCTGTACGCAGCGATCCCTTCCTTGATACGCACCGCCCCGACAAATTCGACAGCGTTCGGTTCGATCTTCTCCATCGGCTGAATCTTCAGTTTCTGCCAGCGACCAGTTTTGTTGCTGAAGCCGGATAACTCATCCTTCGTGTCCGACCAGCGAATGATGATCGATCCGCCACGATATTGGCGTTCCGTTTCCACCTGCTGAGGCGCAGGACTTGATTCGACTGCTGGTTTCGAAAGAACATCGTCAGCCTGGCAGACGTTCGCCGATCCGGTCCGTATCAGCAGCATTGTTGCCATGGCGATCATCCGAAATATATGAGTCTTCATTGTCAGGCTTTCCGGAACATGGGTGCTGTCAAATAATGTCTTCGGCGAGCGGCAGGGCGTCAGCCCTCCGTGTCGCTGTCTGAGGGGTTCAGTCATCGAGTTTCTACCACGGAGGCCACAGAGAACACGGAGGAAGCACAGAGAGTCGGGATTGTTATTTCCGTCTGGCGCTGTTCGATCCTCTGCGATTCGCCTCTGTGCTCTCCGTGATCTCTGTGGGAAATCAAACGCATAAGACAATACACGGAGGGCTGACGCCCAGCCGCTCGCCGGGGTTATTGGGTCGTTTGTTCAAGCAGTGATTCGAGTTCGGCGTCGAGCTGCTTCAGGTCCTCGTCCAGACCGTCATTCCACGGCGCAGATGGAATGTCCGGAATGGGAGCCGGTTCTGCGTCAGTACGTTTTTCAACGCCGTCCGAACGCATGTTGTGGATCAATACAACCGCAAGATCACTGATTGAAATGAATGCCACGACAGCACCAGCGAGAAGCAGAAACTTCTTCCAGGGCCGAATCTTCACGGCTGGTGATAGTTCACGCACGGCGAGAGGCAGCGGGCAGACTGTGGGTTGTTGCAGATGACCAAGACACTCTTCAAAGATCCCCGCAACTTGTTCGGCCGACTCAAACCGTTCGGCGGCGGACTTTGT
>QWOO01000291.1 GCA_003669615.1 Planctomycetota bacterium | reverse complement strand
TGGCCGACTATCCATCGGGCATGGATAACAATGGCAAGCCTGGTGGACGAGTTCGATTTTTGGAAGACAAAGACAACGATGGCCATTACGAAACATCCACAGTCCTGCTACAGAATATCCCATTTCCAAACGGTGTCATGGCGTGGGGCAGGGGAGTGCTGATCACAGCGGCTCCGGAGATTATCTACGCAGAAGACACGGATGGTGATGGCAAGGCCGATGTTCGCAAGACGCTGTTCTCGGGATTTTTGGAAGGCAATCAGCAGCTGCGAGTCAACGGGCTTCGCTGGGGTTTGGACAACTGGGTTCACTGTGCCAGTGGAAGTCATCATCCGGGCTACGGAGCCGACAGTCAGATTTTGTCGCAGGTGACGAACGCAAAGACAACGGTCGGAAGTCGTGACTTCCGCATTCGCCCTGATGAAGGATTGATCGATCCTCAGAGTGGGCCATCGCAGTTCGGTCGCAATCGAGATGCCTGGGGCAACTGGTTCGGCGAACAGAACAGTTATCCGCTGTGGCATTATGTGCTTGAAGATCAATACATCCGCCGCAATCCCCATTTCGCTCCACCGGATCCGCGCCGATTGTTGACGGAATCGAATCCGCTCGTGTACGCAGCGGCTCCTCCTGAGAAACGATTCCACAGTTTTGAGCAGTCGGGACGGTATACGTCGGCGTGTTCGGGGATGGTGTATTTGGATGAGGTGCTGTTTGGTGCGACACAGGCGGCCACCTTCTCCCCCGCGGGGGAAAAGGGACGAATGGGAGGTCTTGAAACGCAACATGTCTTCACCTGCGAACCATTCAGCAACCTGGTGCAGCACAACCTGCTCATTGATGACGGAGTCAGCTTTCGCCTGGAACGTGATCCGGCTGAAGCGGACAAGACGGACTTCTTCGCGTCAGAAGATCGCTGGTGTCGGCCGGTCATGGTTCGCACGGGACCCGATGGTGCGCTGTGGATTGTGGACATGTATCGCTACATGATTGAGCATCCTCATTGGCTGCCGAAAGAGGGACAGGACGAGCTGCGACCGTTCTTTCGCTCCGGTGATGACCGAGGGCGAATCTATCGCATCGTGCCTCTGAGCCGCAAGTCGCTAGCCGCGGGTCCCGATTCGCCCGCAAGCCCGCCAACACCGCGCATGGACAACTTATCCACACTGGAACTCGTCGCCCAACTCGAAAGCCCCAACGGCTGGCGACGCGATACGGCTCAGCGGCTGCTGGTCGCATCCAAAGACGAATCTGCCATTGAGCCATTGAAAAAAATGGTCACAAACGGTCAGCGTCCCACCGCCAGACTGCACGCCTTGTGTACTCTGGAGGGACTCGAAAAACTGTCACTGGATCTCATCATTGCGGCACTGAAGGATACTCATCCCGCAGTACGCCGCTGGGCCGTGCGACTTGCACCGACGGCGAATGTTCCGTTGAGTTCTCTCGTTTCGCTCATCCATGATTCTGATGCCAAGGTTCGTCTGGAACTGGCTAGTATCGCTGGGCAGCCAGGTGACATGGCAGCCAGTCAGATTCTTGCAGACTTGCTGCATCGGGAGACAGATCCATTTCTGCGAGCCGCTGTCTTGAGTTCGCTGAATTCTGATAATATTCATGACACGGTCGGGCGATTTGTGTCACTCTTCAAGCAGGAAGCGAAGCTGGATGCGGCGACAGCGGAACCTGCTGCCGCGAAGGTTTCAGGCTTCTCACAGGTCAACCGCGACGAACTGGCCAGTGTGCTGTTCGAACAGGCGGCTTCCATCGCCGGGGATGAAGACCTGAAACAACTTCTGATGCTCACGGTAGAAGAATCAGACGGTCGACTTCAAGCCTGGCAACTGAATAGCCTCGCAAGGATGCTCGACCGATTGCAGACCCGAGGCTGGGCAGTTTCAGACCACATTTCAAACCCGCAGCACAAGCATCAAATTGCGGCCGCCTTCGTGATTGCTCGCCGCATGGTGTCTGATCCGGAAGAACAGGAAATCCGGCGAGTGGCTGCCATTCCGCTCTTGCTGCGGGACGCCAGTCATCCGGAAGATGAACCGACGTTGCAGAACATGCTGACGCCGCAGACTCCAGGCTCGGTACAGGAAGCCGTGATTCAGCACCTTGGCAGGCAATCGACGGAGTCCGCAGTTGAGATCATGCTGGCTGGCTGGACATCTCATTCGCCTGCCATTCGGTCGCAAATTCTGACAGTGCTTTCGAGTCGCCCGGAGTGGGTGAAAAAACTTCTGACGCAGATGGAATCGGGCACTGTGGCCGTCGCCGAGATCGATGCTTCAATGCGGCAGCGATTGCTCACGGCGCGCGACGAAGAAGTGCAAAAGCGACTGGAGAAAGTCTTCGCGTCCGGAACATCCGTCGATCGCAAAGCCGTGATGGAGTCTTATCAGCCTGCGTTGAAACTGGCCGGTGATGCTGCTCGTGGGGCGACTCTGTTCGGGAAGAAATGCACGACCTGTCACAAGCAGGGTGGAATCGGCCATGAAGTTGGTCCGAACCTCGCATCGCTGACAACAAGAACGCCCGAATCGCTGTTTCTTGCGATCCTCGACCCCAGCGCCGCCGTTGAAGCGAAGTATCTCAACTTTGTCGCCGTCACTACCTCGGGCCGCAGTGTCATCGGACTGCTTTCGACAGAAACCGGAAGCAGCCTGACAATGGTCGGTGCGGAAGCAAAGTCTGAGTCGATTCTACGCACCGACATCGAAGAACTCCGCAGCACCGGCAAATCACTGATGCCCGACGGTTTGGAAAAAGACCTGTCTCATCAGGACCTTGCAGACGTGATTGAATATGTGCGAACTTTGCAGAAATAGGGTGTTCGCTGGCTTTTCGAACACGGGATCTGGTGGAAAGGGTTGGTCTGAAAACGGAGCCGCAGGAAAATTGGAGCTCGGTTGAGTATACTCTGCAAACTCCTAAAAAACGTTGCACGCAATCTTCTGCCCTTTGGTCGCGCGAACCCCGAACATGTCACGTATTCAGCAACTGGATGCTCACGTCGTCAACCGCATCGCGGCAGGCGAAGTTATTGAACGGCCAGGAAGCGTCGTCAAAGAACTGCTCGAAAACAGCGTGGACGCTCTCTCGACACGCATCGAAGTCGACATTGTCAACGGCGGCATGGACCTGATCCGCATTTCGGACAACGGAGAAGGCATACATCCCGAAGACATGCTGCTGGCCGTGACCAGTCATGCAACCAGCAAGATTCGTTCGGACGCGGACCTGGATCACGTCAGCACTCTGGGGTTTCGTGGCGAAGCGCTCGCGTCGATCGCATCCGTGGCCAGGTTTCGCATTCGGACTCGCCCGGAAGAATGTCCGGTCGGAAAAGAACTGGAAAGTCATGGTGGCCAGATCGTGGTCAATCGCGACTGCGGCTGTCCGGCTGGCACCGTGATGGAAGTTCACAATCTTTTCTTCAACACACCCGCTCGCCGACGCTTTCTAAAAAAGGCCTCGACGGAATTTGGTCACATCGCCGAGCAGTTTTCGCGGCTCGCCATCGCTAATCCAAATCTGCATCTTGTGCTGCGTCACAATGATAAGCTGGTCTATGAATTGCCTGCCACCGGCGATGCGCTCGAACGCATCCGGCGATTCCTGGGCAGTGACGTTGCCGACCATTTGATCTCGGTTTCATCGGAACTGGAACTACCCACAGGCGAATCGATTCGGCTGTGGGGCTATGTGGGTGAACCGTCACTGAACCGTTCCACTCGCAAGGATCAGTATTTGTTTCTGAATGGTCGCTGGATTCAGGATCGCAGTCTGCAGCATGCGTTGAGCGAAGCGTATCGAGGCCTGTTGATGGTGGGCCGACATCCGGTCAGCTTTTTGTTCCTCGAACTTCCGCCAGCGATGGTGGATGTGAACGTTCATCCGACCAAAAGCGAAGTCCGTTTCCAGGACAGCCAGACGCTTTATCGACAACTTCTGAAGACTCTGCGAGATAAGTTTCTGACGCTCGAGTTTCGATCGAACATTGAAGTCAGCGGGGCAGGGCGGGCATCAACCAACGAGCTGCAGTTCGACAAGCCCGTCGCCAATCCTCGACCTCAGCGCGAACTGGACATCTGGGCTTCTCAGGCAACGCTGAACCAGCCGCCGCGAGTTGGAGAACTTGCTCGTCCGCAGTCACAAAACACATCCGGCTTTGGCACAGAGTCCGGCAACTCGTTCGGAGGTTCTGGCGGCGGCGGTCAGGCCAGGCCAGGAGTTCGTTCGTCGATCAACGATCGAGCGGTCTTTACAAATCCAGGTGTCATTGCAGCACTGGCCGTCGAGCCACCGCCAGCCCTTGTGAACGGTCCACAGGAACACGCCTTTTCTTCAGTGGATTCCGAGGCTGGGCACGCCAATGAATTTCGCTCCGGTGAATTCCACTCCAGTGCAGAAGCGAACGACACCGACGGGGCATCTGCTGCGTCGGCCGCTTCCATGGCGACCGACGCACCGAATGTCGCGTCGACGCTGACAGATGCGCCCGAGCAGGCAGCGTCGGAGTTTATGGCGATCAACGCAGACTCGCAGAATGAATTTCGAGCCATCCAGATTCATGACTGTTACATCGTCGTTGCCAGCGAGGCCGGGCTGGAAGTGATTGACCAGCATGCATTGCATGAGCGAATTCTGTACGAGCATCTTCGCAATCGAATTCTGGCAGGCGGTGTCGAACGACAGCGACTCCTGATTCCGGACACCATTGAATGCACGGCAACGGAATGCGTGGCGTTACTGGAGTCTCTGGAACTGCTCAAAGAGATTGGGTTTGAGCTGCAGGAGTTTGGTGGCACCACGATCCTGCTGATGTCGCATCCGACACTGATTCCTCGCGGCAATCTGGTCAAGATCGTCAAAGACTTCGCCGAGCAGCTCGTGCAGAACGACGGCAAGATGAGTCGTCGCGATCTGCTGGATCACATGCTGCACACGATGGCGTGCAAAGCAGCCATCAAATCGGGTCATCGATTGACGCCGGAAGAAATGCAGGAACTACTGCGCCAGCGACATCTTGTCGATGACGCTCATCACTGCCCGCACGGCCGCCCCACATCGCTCACCCTCAGCCGAGGCACGCTCGATCAGCAATTCGGACGACTGGGCTGACCGCGTTTAGGGCCCGTGCCAACGAAGGCAGCATTTCAGCCATCATGAGCATAGTGCTCTGCCAGCACCTGATTTTCGGGTTCGTCATTCCCGCGCCGGCGAGAATGACACACAACCCCTGCTTTTACACTCTGACAAAGCACTAATGCTGAAAGAGGAATTCCTTGCTGTTGATCACGGCCCAGGCAATATCTTCAATGGCGCGGGTGCGGTCTTCGTTGGCTTTGATGTGGTTTTGTGCCGTCTGTTGTTCTTCGGGCAGGGCAGGGCGGCTGAGTGCTGTGAGGTACAGCAGATCGATAATTTCCGCGTCGGTTTTGCCCTGAGTAATCCAAAGGTGCACGCTGCCTGAATCCGATCGCAGTTTATTGTGAACTGTTGGACCATTGATCAACTGCAAAGCCTGCGACAGGTTGCTGTCGGTGGAGCGTTCGCATTCGCAGGGAAGTTCGCGCTGAGGCTGTCCGAAGACCTGCAGAAATTTGTGCCCTTCCGGCGGGTCAACCAGTTCAACGGCTTTCGTACCACCGGGCATGCCTGCGAATTCCTCAGATTGACCAGTGACCGCACAGATGGAATCCAGCAGTTGCTCGGCCGTCAACATGCGAGTAGTCGCGTGACTGAAGTAGATTTCGTCGTCAGCGTTATATTTGTTTCGCTGAGAGCTGAGCTGATAGACGCGGCTGTTCATGATCGTCCGAATCAGATGACGCTGCGAGAACCCACTCTTCAGAAGCTCGTCGGCCAGATAGCTCAGCAGCTCCGGATTGGATGGCGGATTGGAATCGCGGAAGTCATCCACAGGATCCACAATACCTTTGCCCACGATATGCCCCCAAATGCGATTCGAGAGGGACTTCGCAAAGAATGGATTGCTGTTATTGGTCAGCCAGTTGGCAAACACAACTCGACGATCCTGATCAGCCGGCACATCCACGTCGCCTTCAAGCAAGAGGCGAACTTTCATCTGTTTACCGGTTCGTGGCTGAGTGACCTCGCCGCCAGCCTTCACGAAAATCATCTCATCGTCAGGCAAGCCGGTTTCCTTTCGGCCCACTCGAGCGAATGCTGCGGCCGTACCGTAGTAATCATCCTGAGTCCATTTTTCGAACGGATGATTGTGACACTTTGCGCACTGGATGCGGATACCCATAAACAACTGAGCGGTCGTTTCTGTTGCGTCAATTTCATCACGGCTGGCTTTCCAATAAGCCGCAGGAGCGTTCTGCTGAGTCGTGCCGGTTGCCGTGAGAAGATCGCGAGCGAACTGATCGAGCGGCATGTCATTTTTTACTGCGTCGTACAACCAGCGGCGGAATTTGTGCACACCGGATTTTGTCATCTTCTTGCTGTTGCTGCGAAGCAGATCCGACCACTTCATAGACCAGAACCGAGCGTGATCATCACTCGCAAGCAGCCGATCGATCACCGCAGCCCGCTTTGTCTCAGACTGTTCGACGATAAACAGCTGAGTTTCCTCCAGGGATGGCAGACGGCCCGTCAGATCAAGCGTTGCGCGGCGGAGGAAATCGGTATCACTGCACAGTTCCGATGGCTGGATCTGAAGCTGCTTCAGTTTGCCAAACACAAGCTGGTCGATTGTCGTCGCTTCAGGAGGACCGGGCCACTGGAACTCGGGGCGATTTGTAAGAAACGTAATCTGAGTCGTCGACACTTTATCCAAATACCGAGCCAGCACGGTAACTTCACCGCGTCCCTGCTGTGACAAAACCCCGGCACCCGAAATCATGCCGATACTTTCATCCGATGAGTCATATGCCGTCAGTGCGGTAATGTCGCGGACAGTTCCGTCGCTGAAGTAACCATTGACCATCAGTTGCTGCCGTTCGGCCCCATCGCGAAGTACGCGAGGGGAGGGCAGCAGTTCAATGCGGCTTAAAGTTGGCGCACCTTCAGTTTCAGTCTTCATGCCTTCTGCGATCCATTCGCGAAGTACGAGGTGACTTGGGTCGCCATTGTGAAGTCGTCGAGCTCCGCCGTGTGCGACTTCCATCAGCGGTTTGCGGAGTAACAGACTTTCGTCAGGATTCAAAATATTGGAACGACGATTGAAGAACTCGCCACGAAGTGTCACCAGGTCCACGGCCGGATCATAACCTCGAAGCGACAGCCGAAAACCGCCCTTGCCAGACGGTGAGCCGTGGCAGGCTCCCATATTGCAACTGGACTTGGTCAGGGCTGCCAGAACTTCGGTGTGAAACGCAATTGGGGCGGCTGTTTCGAACTGTGTCACAGTGACCTTCGCCGACACCATCTGATCGCCTCGTGCGGCGTGAATCATTGTGGTCCCGTTGCCTTTGGCTTTCACCACTCCGTTTTCAACGGTGGCGACGGCCGGATCGTCCGTCTTGTATTCGACCAGATTCGTCGCATCATGGATCGTGGCGACGTCAGCGTTGGCGGTTACAACCAGCTGCTGCACGCCTCTTGGGCCAACCAGGGAAATCTCGGCTGGCTGCACCTGAAGGGATGTCACTGGCAATTCAGCCGCGAGTCCCGAGGAGGCAGCAAAAACAACCGTCAGCAGGCAGAGGAAACGATTCATGAGAAGCCCTTTAAGGAAGCTGACAGTGATTCGTGTTTTATGAATGGCCAGAGGTCGAATTTAGCGGAACTTCATGCTGATTCCGCAACATCCTGCTCACTGGCTCGCGGCATTCCCCGCGATTCACTCCCACACTTTTCACTGTCCTCCACTGAAAACTGAAACCTGAAACCAAAAGACTATGGCGTCTTAACTTCCACGACCAAAGGTGGCACCGGATGAACGGGTTCTACGTTGTCTTTTTTCGCTTTACCCTGCAAAAACACAGTAAACGGTCCCACAGCGGCATCAGCGGCCGCAGTGATTGTTACGGTGAGTTCACCGGCCGCCATCGAGCCACCCGCAATAGTTATTCCCGCAGGAAGCTGATCTGCGGGCACTGCCAGGGCAATATCAATGGGCATTGTCCATTCGGCAGCTCGAGTCGATTTCACGACCACAGTGACTGCCATTCCCTGAGTGACCGTGACGTTGGCAGGATCCACAGTGAATGCGAACTGAGCCGCGGGAGCAATGGCTGCGAACAAATCGTTTCGCAAACGAGCGCTTCGAAAAATTTCCGCATCCGTTTTTTTCGGGGGCGGTGGCGCGAGTTGCAGTTCGGACGCTGGAATTGAAGTTCCATCCGGCGATGACACTTTGAAGCTGACAGGACCCCAGTCGGCATCGGACGCCGTTGCCGCTGCATCGGACGCAGTAAGAACGACAGGAACAGTACTCTGCTTCGCACCAATCATGAGCGGCATCATGGTCACCGCAGCCGGCAATCCGACAGCTTCGATCTTCAAAGGACCGTCATACTGAATACGCCGCACAGTGAGAGCCATTGTTGCACTTCCACCCCGCGGCACATTAATGCGATCTGCAGCGGCTGAAATCCGAACCGCTTTCCGTCCCTTGAATATGTCCAGGGCATACGTCCATTCGGAGCCACCTCTGCCAGCGATTTCGGAAACCTTCAGAAAGAAATCTCCGGCGGCCGGAAGTTGAGCGGATATTTCAGCATCGCGTGGACCGGCATCATCGTTCTCTACCATCTTGCCGCCGTCAGCACTGAACAATTCCAGTTGCACGTCAGTCGGGCTATTCATTTCCCGTGTTCGAGTCATCACAAGCAAAGGAGTCGCTTCTGTCGCAGTAATCTTAAACCAATCCACATCACCTTTGCCCTGAAGTGTTCCGGTCAGGACCTGCGATTCGGGAGCAACAGCCATGGCCTGTTCGCGAGTGTCATTGGGTTCCACTTCAGGCTGCGTCGCGTCGTTTGTCACGAGGACTGTGCCGAACACACTGGTATCAGAGTCAGCAGTTTTGAATACCACAGGCGTAATGGCGCTGGCAACATCCGCCAGCGGCTGCGGTGAACACTCTGTCAGCACTTCACCCGTCGCAGCAATCAGCGCGACCTTGTGACCAGTCTGAGCGACTCGAGGAGACGCGGAGCTTCCTGCGGGAAATTTACCCAGCCGCAGATGAAACAAGTGACGAGCTCCACCGGAATAGCGAATATCTCGAACTTCAATTCGGTACTCACCGTCAGTCATCGCAGTGAACTGCAGTTGAGTATCGCCTTCAGCCCCTGGAAGATCGTCGCTGTAAGCCACCTCGGTGCCATTCGGGCCTATTACGCGAAGCAAAGGGTCCAGGTCAGATCCAAGACGTCGAGCAAAAACATCGAGACTGACGGACTGGCCCGTCGTCAACGCAACTCGAAAGAACTTCGAAACCACTGGATTTATCTGGCCGCTGATACAGCAGGGCAGAGCAAGTAACTGGCCAGACTTACGATCGTCTGCTTCCGCTGCGATTGCGACGGCTGGAAGATCATCAACAACGATCCAAGCAGCCTCGGAACATCCATGATTCGTCACCATCCTTGCTGGATAGATGCCCGGTACAGCATCCGCTCGAATGTCGCCTTCCAAAGTAACGGGCTGATCTTTCGTCAGATCAGTTCCCTCTTTGGGCTTTAAAGTGCCGACGGGCGTCCACAGACTCATGGCGCCGGTTAACTGCTTTCCGCTGACAACGACTGATGCCTTCTTACCAGGGCTCAGATCAACGGCATGGATGCGATCCACAACCGGATCCTGTGCGGACAGCGATGGAAGAATCGCCATTGCACAGCACAGGGAAGCAGCCTTAAGAAAAAGGCAGCAGCGGGACGAAATAATCTGAGTGACGTAAACAGCCATCACGGTAGGTTTTCCGAAGAACACATGGCTGGGAAGGCGCGTAGGGAGGACTGGCAGTCTAAGCTCGGTTTCGGGTGTCGTCAAAGTGAAACGCCATTTTGGTGACAGGTTGAACGAATCCGGATCCCGAAAAGTTGGTTCCCTGAACTCGTGTCGGTATACTCCTGTCCCGGATTTCAGTGCCCGTTGACCGTTCTATTTGGCTTCTTCGGAGATTTCTCCATGGCTCCTCGCTTCGTGTTTGCCACTGCTGTGGCATTGTTCATGGGGATGTTGACTTCCACAACTCTGGCGGCGTTACCGCCTGACGTTAAGAAGGAACTCACGGAACTTGCGAAAGAACTAAAGGGCATAGCGGGGCTGATCAAAAAGAAGGAAGTCGATCAGGCCAAAGAGATTATCAGCAAGACAGAAGAGCGACTGAAAGTTCTGGCCATTGCAGAAGATGAAAAAGATCGCAGCTATGCATCGTTCAAGACAGCACTCGAGAAAGCGAAAAATCTGATCCCCGTCAGCTTCGAACACGAAGTCGCGCCCATCCTGCAAGCCAACTGCCTGCGGTGTCACGGGGAAGAGCAGGCGAGTGCGATGTTGCGACTTGATACGTACAACATGATCGCCCGAGGCGGCAGAAGCGGAGTGCCGGTTGTACCCCGAGTTCCTCAACGAAGCGGGCTGGTTCTTCGCATGGTTGCGGAAAACGATCAACAGCGCATGCCTCGTGGTGGAGCGAAGTTGCCCGACTCAGAAATCTTCACGATCGCTCGATGGATAGAGCAGGGGGCCATCTTTGACGGTACCGATCAAAACGCCCCCATCGGTGACTCGACGGTGATCAAGAAGCCGCCGGTGGAAGTGGTGATGGCAGATGGCTCAGAAACAATTTCATTCACCAAAGACATTGCCCCATGGCTTGTGAATATCTGCATGGGCTGCCATTCGGGCGACAATCCGCGTGGGAAGTTTGGGTTTACAACCTTCGAACAACTACTGCAGGGCGGCCCCACAGGAACGACCATTGTCCCGGGCAAACCAGATGAGAGCTACATCGTCGATCTGGTGCTTCGGCAGGAACCACTGAAGATGCCGGCCGGTCAGGCACAGCTAAAACAATCGCAGGCGCTCGCGCTGGAAAAGTGGATCCAGGAAGGCGCGCACTTTGACGGTAAAGATTCCAAAGCACCACTGCGAGACATTGTGCCGACAGAAGAAGCAATGGAAGCCGCCAAACTGGCCAGCATGTCCGATGCCGAGTTTGCAGAACGACGAATCACTCAGGCGGCAGAATTGTGGAAGCGCGTCTCCCCGAAGACGGAAGGCGCTGCTGTTACTACCGCCAATTTTTATCTGTATGGTTCCGTCTCGGAAGACCGCCTGAAAGAACTGGGGGATGCGGCAGAAAGTCAATTGGCCGGCCTGGCAACTCAATATACATTGCCGGGTGGCGAACAGGCGTTTCGCGGGCGACTTGTTGTCTTCGTGACGGCCGAACGTTTTGACTACGAAGAGTTCAACACGGTGTTGATGATCCGCCGAACTCCCAAAGCCATTTCCGGAC
The DNA here is from genome assembly GCA_003669615.1 of Planctomycetota bacterium. Taxonomy (GTDB): domain Bacteria; phylum Planctomycetota; class Planctomycetia; order Planctomycetales; family Planctomycetaceae; genus SXXK01. The sequence continues at coordinate 4,881 of QWOO01000291.1, read as the reverse complement.
ATTCTGTGATCACTGCAAGTTTTGAAACGGCCTATATTGCGCTGCATGATGTGGGTGACGCCGAAAGCGAAGATTCCCTGTCTGTGACGCAGCTTATGAGGTCGCTCATAGCACAGTCTTATCTGACACGCGATGGTGCCACACTTCCTGACTGGATGAAGCAGGGATTTGGCCTGCTGGAGGCGGGCCTGCCACCCGGCTCTGCTTATGTGAAGGCGATCCCTAAGCGAGCAGCTACCGCAGTTTCGACAATTGACGATGCAGGAAAGTTGTTCAATGACGGGACGATGGCACCGGAAGAAGTCAGCGACGTCGGTTACCTGCTCGTGAAATTCCTGCTGTCCCAGGGCGGGCCGGATCGTTTCCAGCAGCTAGTCGGAGAGCTTCGCAGTAACCCGGATGCCGGGCGAGCTGTGCAGCAGGTTTACGGCACAGCACCCACTGCACTTGGTCAGCTGTTCTTGCGAAGTGGTGGAAAATAAAGTCTCTCTGCATCACGCTGGATTTCTGATCTTCTACCTGCCGGCAATCATGGCAACTCGGGGTCCAGGTAAGATCTCATCCATCGTCGGCGTCGACAAATCTCGACCAGGCTCGTGCGTCCATCCAGATGTCTCCGGTGCTGCCTGACAGCTTCGCCCATTCCCGATTTGACGCTGGATCGCGGCACTTTGAGCCCGGCCATATCGTCCGTGGTTTGCGGTGATCACACGCCATCAACCAAAATCGAATCGCATTGGTTGTCGTGAAGACATCTGTGGATGGGTATGGACACTCTCCGAGGTTCAGCAATGCTGAAGCTGACAAACGCCGGGCGACCCTGCGCACGTTCTCATTTCGATGGCCTGAAGACTGCCCGCACGACAGCTGAGACGGTATTGCTGGATCAGAATCGAACGGCAGTTCAGACAGAGCAGGGCAGGGCGGTTGCAATCAGAAATTGCCCATCCCCAAGATTACAAAGATGCCTGTTGAGTGTTCTTCTTCATGCTTCGTGACAAGCAATTCTCGCGACGGACTCAAAAAAATAACCGGCCTCGATGATCGAAGCCGGCTTGGCGATTTCCGTATTTGGCTCGCGAAGAATATCTATTTGTTTGCCGCGTCTTTCAGTAAGCCGGACAAAATGGCCTCCAGTTCTTTCAGTCCCTGGGCAGCGTCGACTTCATAAAATCCGGCGTGGTAGTGAACCACTTTGCCGTCGGAATTCAGCACAATCCAAAGAGGAAGCTGACCTTTTGCATCGCGGGGATCTCCAAAAGCCTCCAGCAATGCACCGTCATCATGTCCAATTGGGTATGTCAAATTCATGAATTCAGAGAGCTTTCGAGCCGACCGGCGACCACGACCAAGATTCTCTGGCGTCTGCAGATCCGGATTGGTACTGACCCCAACGACTTCAACGTTCATTTTCTTCTTCTGACTGAAAAGGAACTCGAGGTATCCGGTTTGTCCATAAGGCTCGGACAGCGGCGCATCGCGGTAATCCCAGAAATGCAGAACTACCGTCTTTCCCTTCAGGGCAGATGCGTCCAGTTTCCCGCCACCAACAAGCGTGAGCGAAAAGTCCGGAGCGGGAGAATTCATCAGCTCGTTGGCACGGCTTGCGGCTGACGCGAGCCTCTTCTGCTGTTGTTCTGCGTCCACTCGAATCCTGCGCACCAGATCTTCCAGTGGTGTCCCCGTGGCGAGGCGAGTCAGCTGTGCAATACCCGACATCACGTCTTCAACCTGCCGCTGGGAAAGTTCACTTCCGTGTGCGTCCGGGCGACGCTTCAACGCCGTCTGCAGAGTCAGCAACTGACTCTGAAGTTCGGGCATCGCAGCGGCCGATTCGAGTGGCAGAGGTTTCAAGGCGGTCCGGGCAATAGTTAGCCGAAATTGGTCACCCTGCCCCATAAAGACGTCTGCTTCGCCCCGCAGCAATGTGCCGGTCGCAGCATCAATGGTCAACGTCTGCTGCCGACCACGTCGTTCGCGTGCTTCTATGATCCACGCAGGAGCGTTATCCAGCGACTGGGGCTCAACGGCTGTCATTTGCCACCCAGCCTGTTCCCATGTGGCTCCAGGCTCGATATCGGACGGAAGGGAAACCATGAGTGGTGGCAAACCCAGCAGATAAACAGTTCCATCGAACGGATAAACCAGATGAGGCTGAACTCTGTCTGCAGGCACCGAAGGGCCGGTCAGTCCAAAGCAGTCCGGCCATGGGCAGCCCGCTCGGACATCATCATTCACAAGAAAGAAATGCTCAGTCCCCTTGTGGAAAAATTCAACTTCGAATCGCCGCAGGATTTCTCCGTCTCCTTCACCCGGCTGCACGAGGGATCCGGAAAACGAAGCTTGTGAGATGGGCATTTCGTCGCCCCGGGATACGCCCGACAGGCAACTCAACGTCAGGACGGCCAGCAAGCCCGGAACGACAAGTCGAGAACAGACAAAAAAGACGCATCGCGTCATGAAGTCACCACTTTCAAAAGGCGGGAGAATTAGGCTCGCCACGCCTGCATAAGGCGCGACACGGTGTGGCGAAAGAGCCTCATGCCGCTGCGATCAGAAGGATTTAGAGGATTTCAGCCCCCTTTTCATGGAACGGGAATATGCCAGATCCTTCCCGCATCCACAATTCAGGAACAAAAAACCGTCTCTTTGGCCGGCTGTCACAAAGCCGGTGTTTACCGCAAGTCCCGACATGTGCCAAATTTCAGCTTCACTTCCGCCAAAGCTCGACGGCTATACTGCATGACGAGAGAACTGAGCTTTTTTGAATGCTCGGCCTTGTTTCAGACTTTTGAGGCTTTGTCGAGTAATTCGCGTAAGATGCCATGTTCATTTATGATTCCTGGCGACCTGAGAGCTGTTGCCTCGGGAGCAAATTTATAGCACTGTGACGTGCCGTTGGGGAGAAATCCGTGAGTGACAATCAGACGATTATCGGCGGGTACGAGCTCAAGAACTGCGTTGCCAGCGGTGCCTCGACCCAGATCTGGGAAGTAACCCAACAAGGTGCAACCACTCCGTTTGCAATGAAACTGCTCCTGCCTGATGCGATGAAAAGCCCGGAAGCCAAAGCGGTGCTGAAGCATGAGTTCAAAGTAGGGTCTGCTCTGGAGCATCCAAATCTGGTTCGCCTCCATCGAATGGAACTCAATCGTGATCACGGCTTCTTCATCATGGATTACTTTCGCGCCCCCAGCCTGAAGGCGCAGATTTCAGCCAACCTTCCGGAAACGCAGTCGCGATTCAAGAAGATTGTCGAGGCCGCATGCCAGGCTTTCGTCCATATGAATGAAAAAGGCTGGATGCATCGCGACATTAAGCCGGACAATATCCTTGTCAATAAGACCGGCGAAGTGCGCGTAATCGACTTTTCGCTTGCCTGCCGTATCGCTACGGGGATCATGAAACTCCTGGCCGGCAAACAGAAAAGTATCATGGGAACGAGAACATATATTGCGCCAGAGATCATTCTAAAGAAGCCGCCTACTGTACAGTCAGATATTTATAGTCTTGGAGTGACACTCTTCGAAATTGCCACAGGAGTTCCGCCTTTTGCTGGGATGAGCCCTTCTGACCTGCTCAAGAAACACATTGGAGAGGCCGCTGCACCGCCGTCGCTTGCTAATCCTAATGTCACCGGTGAACTGGATACAGCGATTCTTAGAATGCTTGCTAAGAAACCTAAGGACAGGCCTGCTGATATGCGGGAAGTAATGTCCATATTTAGAAACATTAAGTGCTTTAAGGAAGATCCTTTTGAGCTATATGAACGCAAAGTAAAGGATGCCAAAGCCAATGAAAGCCTGAGTGTCGACAAGCGACTGGACAGTCGGGCAGATGCGGATCGAGTGTCTCGTGGAATTGCAGCGCCCGCGAAACCTACGAAAGGGAAAAGACTCACGGCCCCAATTGGTGAAATGGAAGCGGTTAAGAAACTCATTCCGGGAAAAGGTGCTGCGGCGGCCGCTCCGGCTCCTCAGCCTCAGATGCCCGGAATGCAAATGATGCCTCAAAGTCCGTATGGAATGCCAGGCGCACCGGTTCCAGGCATGATGTACCCAGGAATGCCGATGATGCAGCCAATGCCCCAGTATCCAGGCGGGATGCCCGGACAACCCATGATGCCGCCCAACATGATGCCGCAGCTGCAAAGCCCCCAGCAGTCCCAGATCTCTCAAAAACCTCAGGTGACCCAGCCACAGGTGACCCAGTCCCAAGCGACACAGCCACAGCCCGCCCCCCAGAAGCCGCAAGTTCCTGTGGCTCAAACTGCGAAAAATTCAGTTGCACCCGCACCAGCACCCCCGGAAGACCTGGACTACATGACGGACCTTCCGGATATTTCTTGATTTCCGATGTGCCTGGTTTGGGTGATTGGGGGAATTTGTGAGGTTTTAATTTCCCGCGTTCTGTCGGGATTTTCACAAACTGGCAGATCCCGTAAAATTACAAAAGTCCGCCTGTCTTCTCTCTTCGAGCGGAAACACGGGCGCTCGTTCGGACGTGCTCCGCAGGAGCTCGATATTCGTCTTTTTGAATTGTGATTTGGGTTCATTCATGGCTGCCTTGCACCAATTGCCGTTTGAAAAACCGTTATATGAACTGGAAGAGCGACTGCTCAAGCTTGAGGCACAGTCCGATCCAACGCCGCCAGAAAAAGAGAGCATGCGGCGTATGCGGGTTGAGCTGACTCAAATGACTCGCGAGCGATACTCAAATCTTGACCCGTGGCAAACGGTCGAGGTCTCTCGTCATCCGGACCGCCCCCAGACTCCCGACTATCTGGAACTGGTGTTCGATGAGTTCGTCGAATTGCACGGTGACAAGGCGTTCGGCGACGATCGTGCACTTGTCACAGGATTCGCCCGTCTTGCGGGACGT
>QWOO01000348.1 GCA_003669615.1 Planctomycetota bacterium | reverse complement strand
TGTCGAGTACGACTTCAGCCCACGACGACGCCTCTGCATGCACTCACGACATTGAACGACCCGACCTGGGTCGAAGCCGCACGAATGCTCGCGGAACATTGCTGCCAATCGGCCAATGATCTGGACGCTCGTTTGCAGCGCGCGTTTCGCCAGGTTATCGGTCGACCTGCTGGCGAGCGTGAACTTACGGTGCTCCGGCGAGCCTATGATAAACAACTGAAGTACTACGCAGCCGATGCCAGTGCCGCTCAGTCGCTGCTGTCTGTCGGAGCGTCGCCGCATGATGAAACGCTGCCACCTGCGGAACACGCAGCACTTTCAGCGGTGTGTCTTGGCATTTTCAACCTCGACGAAGCGCTGACTCGAGAATAGCGTTCTGCTGTCAGCCTGGGCCTGGTTTTTCCTGATCAATTCCATTTGCGCCTATTGGCGAATACTGCCTGGATAATTGGTGTCTGCTATGACAAATCCATTTCTGGAAAATCTGCAGCGAGTCACACGACGTCAGATGTTCGGCAGTTCGGCCAGCGGCATCGGTCTTGCCGCATTGGCTTCGCTGACCGGAGCCTCATCGGCACACGGGGCTGATTCCACGATGCAGGGACTCCCACATTTTGCTCCAAAGGCAAAACGAGTCGTGGTGCTCTGGCAGGGCGGTGGCCCATCGCATGTGGATCTGTTCGACGATAAACCTTTGATGCGAAAAATGGCCGGGCAGGATATCCCGGAAACCGTCCGCGGTACGACCCGTCTGTCAACGATGTCCAGTGGCTATGGGAAGTGGCCTTGTCTGCCATCCATCAAACCTTTCCGCCGGTACGGTCAGACGGGACTCTCGCTCAGCGAAATGCTTCCGAACGTCGGCTCGCTCGCAGATGACATCTGTGTCGTGCGCAGTATGCATACGGAAGCCGTTAACCATGCTCCCGGAGTCACATTTTTCATGACTGGCGCTCAGGTGCCCGGTCGTCCAAGCATGGGGGCGTGGCTGTCGTATGGACTCGGCAGCGAGACCGACAACCTGCCGACATTTGTGGTGATGACCTCCAGTGACAAAGCCAAAACCTGTGGCCAGCTGTTTTTCGATTACTACTGGGGCAGCGGCTTCCTGCCAAGTCGCTATCAGGGCGTTCGCTTCCGCAACACTGGCGACCTTGTGCCCTATCTGACAAACCCGCCAGGTGTCACGTCCGCTTCCCGTCGCGATCTGCTGGACGATATCGCGGCCATGAACCAGGCTCATCTGCAGGACTACGGCGATCCGGAAATTGACACCCGCATCGCTCAATACGAAATGGCCTTCCGGATGCAGTCCAGTGTTCCCGATCTGGTGGATTTCTCGGGCGAAACCAAAGCAACACTCGACCGTTACGGTGCGGATGCTCTGGTGAAAGGCACCTTCGCCAACAACTGCCTGATCACTCGCCGACTACTGGAACGCGGCGTCCGTTTTGTCCAGCTGATGCACGCCGGCTGGGATCAACATGGCAATCTGCATACGCAGCTGGAACAACAGTGCATCGATACCGAAGGTCCGTCCGCCGCGCTGGTGAAGGATCTAAAGGAACGAGGAATGCTCGATGACACGCTCGTGGTCTGGGGCGGCGAATTTGGACGAACTCCGTTTGGTCAGGGAGATCCTGTCAACCCGAAAGGCCGCGACCATTTTGGCCGCGCCTACAGCTGGTGGATGGCAGGCGGCGGCGTGCGGCCAGGGACGGTCTATGGCGAGACTGATGATTTCGCATGGAACGTTGTTGCAAATCCCGTTCACGTACACGACATGCAGGCCACGATGTTGCACCTGTGCGGTGTGGATCACACGAAGCTGACGTTCCGCTATCAGGGTCGCCAGTACCGCCTCACCGATGTGCACGGCGAAGTCGTCGAAGGTCTGCTGTCATAAATGCAGCACACGGGAATCCTAAAGCAGCTCGTGAATCGGAGTTCCGTCGCAGACCGGCATGGGGCGCCCGTCGGTCATATGGTAATTGATATGTTGCGCATCGTAGCCCAATGCGTCAAAGACTGTCGCATGGATGTCCGATGGAGTCACCGGCCGATTCAATGGCCGCGAGCCCGTCTTGTCCGATTCACCCACAACCTGGCCTCCTCGAATGCCGCCGCCCGCCAGCACCATCGAATAGCATTGAGGCCAATGATCTCGGCCTGCTTCTTTGTTGATTATCGGAGTGCGACCAAAGTCGCCCATCCAGATCACAAGAGTCTCGTCCAGCAGACCGCGTTCCGACAGGTCATCGATCAAAGCGACGTAAGCTTTTTCCATCGGCGGAACCAGACGATTTTTCATCTGGCTGAAGTTATCCTTGTGAGTGTCCCACGTGATGCTGGGACCGTTGACTGTGGTCACAAATCGACTGCCGGCTTCAATCAGGCGTCGAGCCAGCAGGTGGGACTGGCCCCAGCTGTGTCGACCATAACGGTCGCGCACCGCATCGGGCTCTTTGGACAGATCAAAAACTTCGCTGGCAGCGTTGGAACTGATTAGCCCGAGCGCTTTTGCACGCTGCGCGTCAATGTCGTGTGTCATCTCTGAAGGAGTCAGCAGGCCGCGTTCGTCGAGTGTCTGCAGAAGAGATTGGCGATCGTGAAGGCGCTGCTGGCTGACAGCTTCATCCAGTTTCAGACCAGGCACCTGAAAGCCCTTAGTGTTTGGATCGGCGTTCAAAACAAACGGATCAAATCGACTTCCCAGACATCCTCCGAACTGACCAGGAGTCAAGTACTTTGTGCTGTCGCAGTGCGGGAACGGAGTGATCACATAGGGCGGGACATTCGCTGAATAGCCATCCTTTTGGGCCAGCCAGCCGGCAAGAGTTCCAAAGCATGGCACGTCCGCACGGCCCGGATTGATCAGTGTGCTGTCAATGCGGTATGGCTTACCGACGATCGACCAGTGCATGCCGGAATTGTGGCCACCGTGAGTGTGGTGGAGCGTGCGAACGATGGAAAGCTTATCCATCCTTTTCGCGACTTCCGGCAGCAACTCCGAAATCTCGATGCCCGGTACATTGGTCGCAATCGGTTCAAAGCTGCCACGAATCTCAGATGGCGCCTGCGGCTTCATGTCCCAAAGATCAATATGGCTGGGAGCCCCGCAGTTAAAAATCATGATCACCGATTTTGCTCGGCGCGTCTTTGTCGCCAGAGATGTGGCCGCAGGTAACGGAGCACCCTGCGAGACGGCGTTCCAAAACTGCGACATCGCTCCCAGTCCCGCAGCCTGAAGACCAGAGGTGCTGAGCCACCGGCGACGACTGAGCACGTCCGGTGCGGAAGCGACGCTTCGCAGAGCGGCAGGAATTCGCATACGTTTCTCCAGGCGGGTTGTTGGCGGAGACGGCGAGGAACTTTCAGGCGGGGATTTGAGAATAAAGGGAACGAGTCGCGTCGTCGACTGCAAAACTCACATTTTTCCCGCAGAAACAAAGACCCGATGCTCTGTCAGCGGTCCCAATCCTCCAGCACGCAGAACAGTCAAACAAGTGCTTTGAACTCTCCGCAACCCTGCAGGATTTTCAACCAAATGCTTCGCTACCGCGCTTCTGAACCAAGATGATGATCTTCGATCTTCTTATGAAGCGTGTTGCGGTTAATTCCAAGACGTGTGGCGGTTCGAGTTTGAACTCCCTGACTCTGACGCAGAACCTGCAGAATCAGTTCCTTCTCAACGATGTTAATCACCTCATTGTACACATCGGTACTGTCTTCGCCCAGTTGAGCGAGTCGCCGACTGACAAGGTCCGTGCATAAAGACTCCAGGTCCTCTGAAGCACGTCGGCCAATTCGCATCGGAGCAAGACCGCGCACATGAGGAGGAAGCAGGTCGGCCGTGATTTCCCCGCCAGTGGAAAGTACCAGCGCTCGCTCGATGTAGTTCTGCAACTCTCGCACATTTCCCGGCCATCCATACTGCTGCATAAACCGCAGTGCATCAGCCGTCATGCCGGGCGCGGTGATCCCGTTGGCCATGGCATAGCGACGAACAAAGAACGTCACCAGGTCGTTAATGTCATCGCCCCGCTCTCGCAGCGCCGGCAGATAAATCGGGATCACATTCAAACGATAGAACAAGTCTTCTCGAAATCGTCCGGCAGTGATCTCATCCTGCAGATCCACATTCGTCGCAGCAATCACACGCACGTCGACACGAATCGTCCGAGTATCGCCTACACGCTCGAATTCATGCTCCTGCAGAACTCGCAGCAGCTTCACCTGCAACTGATAACTGACGCTGTTGATTTCGTCCAAAAAGATCGTACCACCATGCGCCGCTTCAAAACGGCCGGTACGGTTTTCGATAGCACTGGTAAAGGCCCCTTTGGCATGCCCGAAAAGCTCACTCTCCAGAAGGCTTTCCGACAGCGCCCCGCAGTTCACTCGAATGAACGGGCCCGTCGCACGAGGGCTCAATTCATGCAATGCGCGAGCAATCAGTTCCTTACCCGTTCCAGTCTCTCCGGTCAGCAACACCGTCGCGGCCGTCGGAGCCACTTTTCGAGTGATCCGGTAAACCTCCAGCATCGGAGGACTGCTTCCGATCAAACCACTGATCAACACAGAGTCCGCGTCTCGCATAAACTCAAACTCTCGCAAACAGCCAAACAATACAGCATAGTGTTCATTTGTGCCCAAAAACAGAGCACCCGACTATGCATTAGGGCTAACAAAGGGAACCTTCTGCAAGAATTGTACTCTTCGGCAGGTGTTTCGTAAGTACAAAACGCCTGTTTCTTAAACATAGGCCTGTAAAATGTGCGACTTTAGCAGGTTTTCCCGCCACTAGTGCGACTGCCTTGCACTCACTGCTGCCAATAGTTTTTATCCAGCGTGCGGTAGTTGATGGCTTCACTTAGATGAGTGGAACTGATTTGATCGCAGTCTGCCAGATCGGCGATCGTGCGGCTGATACGAAGGATCTTGTCGTGAGCTCTGGCAGAAAGCCCCATCTCTTCCATCGCATGTTTCAGCAGCCCTTCCGCATCAGATTCAAGCCGGCAGAAACGCCGAATCTGCGGCGGCTTCATCTTACCGTTCACACGCACCGATTCTGTTCGGAAGCGAGCGGACTGTCTCTGACGCGCGCCCACAACCGCCTCCCGCATTGTCTTGCTGGATGTTCCCTCCGACTTATCAGACAGTTCCCGAAAGGGAACGGGCGGCACTTCAATATGGATGTCGATTCGATCGAGCAACGGACCACTGATGCGACTTAGATAACGCTCAATCTGAAGCGGATTGCAGCTGCAGCTCCGCTTCGGATCACCTCGAAATCCACACGGACACGGATTCATCGCGGCCACGAGCATCACATTGGCAGGAAAAGTTACGCTGCCCATAGCACGCGAAATCGTCACCGTTTGATCTTCAAGCGGCTGCCTTAGAACCTCCAGTGTCCGACGATTAAACTCGGGCAGTTCGTCCAGAAATAAAATGCCGTTATGCGACAGGCTGATTTCTCCTGGCTGTGGAATGCTTCCACCTCCAACAAGGCCCGCTTCGCTGATCGTATGGTGTGGAGAACGAAACGGACGCCGCAGCAGCAATGGCTGACCAGGCTCCAGCTGCGATACTGCGCTGTAGATCCTGGTCGTCTCGAGACTTTCTTCCGGCTCCAGCTCGGGCAGGATCGTACACAGCCGCTGAGACAGCAGAGTTTTACCGGTGCCCGGTGATCCGATCATGAGCAGATGATGGCATCCGGCGGCGGCGACCATGACAGCTCGCTTCGCCATCTCCTGGCCTTTTACGTCGACATAGTCGATCTCATAGACACCGAAGTCCTTGCGGGCGTGATCCCAGCTGAAGCTGACAGGATCCAGCGGTAATTGACCGGTAAGAAATCCCACAGCCTCGGCCAGAGAGCCGACAGCAATCACGTCGATCCCTTCGACGACTGCGGCTTCCATCGCGTTTGCGGACGGTACCACGATATGAGTCTGACCCGAATCACGCGCTGCCAGCGCCATCGACAGCACACCCTTGACCGGTCGCAAACTTCCATCCAGAGCAAGCTCACCCACATAAACAGTCTTACGGCCCGGCTGCTGCTCAACCTGTGCATCGGAAATCAGAAATCCAAGTGCGATGGGCAGGTCCAATGACGCCGCATCTTTCGGCAGATCGGCGGGCGACAGATTAATCACGACTCGATCATTCGGCCGGCCATATCCGCTGTTCACCAAAGCCCGCTCGATGCGATGGATACTTTCTTTCACCGCCGCTTCCGCCAGCCCCACAAGAATCACCTTGGGGATCGCACCCGGCGAAATATCGACCTCCACTTCGACTGGCCGTGCTTCAATTCCAAATAACGTGTACGTGGCGAGTCTCGAAAGCATGGCAGCAAATCTGGTTTCCAGGGGATTAGTTCACCGACAGCCCCCAGTGTGATCACTGTCAGCCATTCATGCAAACAAGGTTGCTGCCCTGATTCAGATTACTGAAGCATCCCGTACGATCACTGCCGTGCCCCGCGACTTTCAGCGGCGATTCTATTTCTGATCTGTCGTGGATAACGACACGGCTGAAGCAGACTGCGAGCTTCGTTCGGTTACGGTCACGTCCTCAGAAGGAATCGCACCGATGGCGCTGCGTGGCATCTTGCAGACCAGCTGAACGCGACTTGCCGATTCGTCCGTGTAGCTGCGACTAAGCTCCTCCGAGTGCTGAGTCAGCCACGCCAGCAGTCGCCCATTGCCGACGCTGGCTTCGATTTCGACTTCCACAAAACCGCCCGACAAACGTTCGGCAACAATGACAGCGAGTCGATCGACTCCTTCACCCGTGGCTGCACTGATCGAAATCGTATCGTCATAGTGACGACGCAGCACATCAATGATGGAGGGATCTGAAACGCGGTCCGCTTTGTTCAGCACAAGCAGGACATTCTTCACTTCGAGGCCAATCTCGGCCAGCACTTCATACACGGTATGGATCTGGCGTTCGGCTTCCGGACTACTGGCGTCGACCACGTGCAGCAGTAAATCAGCACGGCGCGCCTCCTCCAGCGTCGAACGAAATGAGGCCACCAGATGATGGGGCAGATTTCGCACAAAACCGACGGTGTCGCTGAGCAGCACTTCTCCGAAATTCGGCAGCTTCCAGCGACGCGTGCGAGTGTCCAGCGTCGCAAACAGTTTGTCTTCCACCAGCACATCCGCGCCGGTGAGCGTTCGCATCAACGTGCTTTTGCCCGCATTGGTGTAACCGACGAGCGATACAGTTGGCTGTTCCTGCCGCAGCGAAACGGTCCGAATTCGCCGATCTTCAACTTCTTTCAGCCGTGCCTTGAGTTCCGAGATACGCTTGTCGATCAGTCGTCGGTCGGTTTCCAGCTGCTTTTCACCAGGTCCGCGTCCCGCGCCCAGACCACCGGTGCCGCCGCCGCCAACACGCTCAAGGTGAGTCCACATGCGCTTAAGTCGCGTGCGGAAGTACATCAGCTGCGCGAGTTCTACCTGCAGCATCGCTTCATGGGTTCTCGCGTGAGTCGCGAAGATATCCAGAATCACTTCGCTGCGATCGACAATCGGTTTCTGCAACGATTGTTCGAGCGCGCGACCCTGCGATGGTGAAAGATTGTTATCAAAGATCACCATTTGTGCGTCGGTGGATTCCACCAGTTGCTTGAGTTCGTCCAGCTTTCCGCGTCCGATGCACACCGAAGGATGTGGCGTCTCGCGAAACTGAACCATCTCCCCAACCACTTCCACTCCGGCCGTTTTCACAAGACCTTTTAGTTCGTCCAGGGCGTCATACCGCCCAAACCCAGCATCGGGATGAAAGACACCAACAAGAATTGCTCGCTGGCTGCCGACTTTCAGGGAGTCGCGTTTTGGATCGCCCAATTGATTTTATCCTTACGTGTTCTGTCTGTTCGCTGTTCAACCAGTTTGTCACTCTTCAGGCCCAATGTGCCAAACATTGCTCAGGCAAAGTTCGCCTATTTCCATGCTACGAAGTTTGTTCAGGTTGTGTGAAGACTGATTGCTGGAAGTCTGAATAGTCACATTTATAGACACATCTCACGGACCGAACGTTCACGCGGCCAACGACCGCCCCCTGCGGAGTGCTAATTTAATGACTTTTCGTAACCCGAAATGTCCGTAAGAGCAGCAAACATTCGCGTTCTTCGCCACAAATCCTTACGAACGCGTCGTTGAGGCATGTCCCGATTCCTCAGATCCGTCATGAATCGAGTCTCCGGGACGCAGCCTAACTGATCAAATCTGCATTATCTATTCCATCAACACTGCCAATCTGTCCCGTCGCCAATGGTTGAAATTTAGGCTTGCGAGCACAAATTTCAAAACTCCTGACTTAACTCCCGGAGGTAAACTTGCCAAAATTTCCCTTTCCGAATTTTGGCTGACTGAGTTGTTTCGAATGCGGAGCGGCTCAGTCATTTCTTTTTGAGGCTGCCGGACAGCGTCACAACTGCTGTCCCAGGATCTTGATGCGACACCATGAAGCATCTGACTTCGCTGCTGGATCTTACTCCCGATGAACTTGTCGCCATTCTCGACAGAGCAACGGAGCTGAAGGCAAAATTTCGCAAGGGCGATCGCCCGCAACTGTATCCGGGCCGAGTTCTCGCGCAGCTGTTTGAAAAGCCTTCGCTGCGAACTCGAAACAGCTTCGAAGCGGCCATGATCCATCTTGGCGGATCCGGAATTTTTCTGACCACTGCCGAAGCGGGGCTGAATGGTCGCGAAAGTTTGCCGGACATTGCCAGAGTCCTCAGTTCCTTCAGCGACATTATCACGATGCGAACATTCTCGCAGAGGCTGATCGAAGATGTCGCACGCCACTCGTCGTGTCCTGTTATCAACGGACTCTCGGACGAGCGACATCCATGTCAGGCACTGACAGACCTGCTGACTCTGCGCGAAACTTTCGATCGACTGCAGGATCTGCATTTGGTATTTGTGGGCGACGGTAACAATGTTTCAATGTCGCTGGCGATTGCATCGGCGATGACCGGCATGAAGTTCACTCTCGCGGCACCTCACGGTTTTGAGTTCGATCCGTCGTTCATGAAACTGTTGACGCAGCGGTATCCTCGACACAAAGTCGGGCAGTGCAACAATCCCAGAGAAGCCGTCAAAAATGCGGATGCCGTTTACACCGACGTGTGGGCCAGCATGGGACAGGAAGACGATGCCGATCGCCGCAAAAAGGCGTTCGCTGATTTTCAGGTCAATGAATCACTGATGCAGGCCGCTCCCAAGTCCGCTCGCTTCATGCACGACCTGCCGGCCAAACGCGGCCTGGAAGTCACAGATGACGTCATGGACGGCGACCAGAGCATCGTCTTCCAACAAGCCGAAAACCGCATGCACCTGGCAAAGGGGCTTTTTGTCTGGCTGCTGGAAAACAAATAGCAGAAGATGGCGATGCTGCCATGGCTCACGCGCCAGCGGCCTTCACTCCGCCGGGACTGGCTCAGTGGATCCCATGTCTTCCACGACCTCGTCGTCTGCTATCACTCCTGAACCATCCGCGTTGAACTTTGTGACGACGGCTCGGGCCTGTTTACCGTTTTCGCGAAGCCAGCGAACCATGGGGCCGGTGTGGCCGTGAGTCACAAGAATCTGCTCGGCCTGAGTCTCGTCAATCGCTTTCAACAGGCCGGGCCAGTCTGCATGATCCGAAAGCGGGAAGCCGCGATCCACGGATTGCCAGCGGCGCGTGCCACGAGTCAGCATCCAGCCGGACGCCATCGCCAAAGATACTTCTCCAAACTTATTCAGCCAGACAGAATTTGCCACAGACGGCGGAGCGACAACCAGCACGCCACTCCAGTCTTTGCGAGCCGGTGCCTGACTGGGCAGCCATGTCGTCGGCAATTCGATTCCACTGTCACGATAATCCTGATTCAGCTGCTCCACCGAAGGATGGCAGTAGATGGCACCGATTGTCGAATCAACTCCGGCAATCAGTCGCTGCGATTTGCCAAGTGAATAGGCCAGCAGAACTGCCACCACGCCTTCTTCACGACATTTCAGCCACCAGCGGTTGATGTCATCAAAGATCTGCTGCTGCGGCTGCCATCGATATACGGGAAGGCCGAACGTCGATTCTGTGATGAATGTGTGGCACCGGACATGCTCGAACGAAGCACATGTCCGATCGGGTTCAATCTTGTAGTCGCCACTGACGACCCAGATTTCACCCTGATGCTCGATTCGCACCTGAGCCGAACCAAGCACATGGCCGGCAGGATGAAAGGACACTTTGACGCCATTCATCGAAACCGTTTCGCCGTATGCAGCGGTTTCAATATTGGCTGAAGGTCCCAGTCGCGTGCGCAGCAGGCGACGGCCTTCACGAGCCGCCAAATATTTGGCTGACCCCGGCCTCGCATGGTCGGCGTGCGCATGAGTGATCACGGCCCGCGGGACTCGACGCCACGGATCAACGTAGAAATCTCCCACTTCGCAATAAAGCCCGGCAGGAGTTTCCGAGAGAAGTGATGCCATGCAATCCGTTTTTCTGTCAGCCGTTATCACAACCCATTCGAGTTGAGTCACGCTGTTTTCAAAATCCAACCAATTAATACACGAACGATTTTTAAGCATTCGTCCAAAGCTGTCACCGGCCCATGACTCACATCATGGGCCGGCGAGAGTATTGCGCCGGTGTCTGTACTCCGCTTCCGGAGAAACACGGCCTACGTCACGTCAGCTTGAGACCAATCGCCGTTAATGCGACGCCAGACTTTACCGGGATTTTTGTTCTGAAGCACAGGCGGAAGGCGATGCGGACGCACTGCATCAAACGACTGCAACATTCCAAAGCGAGTGACCGACGCAGGAAATCCGACAGCCGTAAATCCGGAATGCCCCGTAGCCGGATACGGTCCCCCGTGATTCATCGCCGAACTGACGGCTACGCCCGTTGGCATTTTGTCATTCAGAAGACGTCCCACTTTTGTGCGCAGAGCCTTCTCGATGACCACGTAGTCGGCATCGTCGCTGCCAGCCGTATCTGTGTAGACAGAACCAGTCAGATTGCCTTCGAGCAGCTCGGCAATTTCAACCATTTCTGCAGTGGATTCGGCCAGCACAAACAGCGATCCGTTTCCAAACGCTTCCGTCTGAAACACATTTGGATTGGCTAGAAATTGTCGCCCGGAAACTCGCAGAAGCGTGTTCTGAAAACTGATCCCCTTGCCACCGCCCGGCTGTCCGCCGGTGACTAAGGAAGCACCCGCATCAAGGATCGTACGAATACCGCGGCTGAAACTTTCACGCACGCCTTCGGCCAGCATTGTACCGACAGACGCCTTTGCAAAGCGTTCTGCGACAGCAGCAATGATGTTTTCACCCAGCTCACCTGTCGGAACAACCACAAGCCCCGGGTTGGTGCAGAATTGTCCGGTCGCCATTAAACAGCTGCCCGCGAATTCATCCGCGATCGACGCGGTGCGTTCTTTCAGAGCTCCGCTGAGCATGTAAACCGGATTGATGCTGGAAAGTTCAAGGTAGATCGGCTTGCCCGCTCCATCCGCCGCCGCTTTCAATTTCAGTCCCGTATGTCGAGCGCCCGTGTAACCGACGGCGCCGATCCGATGATCTGACACCAGGCGTACTCCGTCTTCATGACTGGTGCGATAAATCAGCTGCACAAGGCCGGACGGCATTCCGGTCGCGTGAATCGCGGCGACTGCTGCTTCCGCAAAAATGCGAGTCGTCTCGGGATGGCAGGGATGACCCTTGGCAATGACCGGATTTCCCGCAGCGATGGCGGCTGCAAAATCACCACCCGCGATCCCATTGTACGCGTAGGGAAAATTGTTGGGGCCAAAGACGACGACCGGGCCCATAGCGCCCAACATCGATCGAATTCCAGCCGCCGTATCAATCGTCGGAACTCGCCAAGATTCTGTGCGAGCTGACTGAGCCGCCTGACGCAGCTGATTGGTCGTTCGAGGCAGCTCACCGTCTTTCAAACGCGGAGACTTAGGAAGAGCGGTTTCTGCATGAGCCGTCTCGACCAACAGATCCGCACGCGCTTCGATCTCGTTGGCATAGACTTCCAAAAAGTCAGCAAATCGACTGCCCGGCCATCCCCGCATTTCACGCGATGTATCGGCCGCAATCTGCAGCATGGCATCAATTTCGTCCCACGGACTTACTGGAAACACGCCCGGCAGAGTCTCTTCCGTCGTGGGATTCACAGCCTGAAATGTGGTGGTCGCCTGGCTTTTTGCCCAACAGCCATTGAGAAGGACAGGATGAACGGTGGTGGACACGAGTCGAAGCCTTTCTGATGATCAATGAATTTATCGCCTTCGCGATCTGATTTTTTACACAGTATCCGTGCTCTGTCGCAGGCTGCAACCGTTCGGCCGCGGATTATGCCCGGGCGAGCGTTCCCGGGATCTTCCTCGCGAAATCCTGCGCATGTTTGTTTCCGGCGGAAATCACTGCGATTGATCCTGAATGCCGCGGCACCACGGGAGATTCTTCGCTAATCGCTCAGGATGACAGCGGGACATCACTCAGCGATGAAAGTGGCATCATTCCGAAACAGACGCGTCTCGCAAATAAACCCCATGCGTCAATGCGGCAAACTGACGGCTTTTGGTTAGCGTTGTGTCGACCGGCGACGTAGGAAGGGAAATCAGAATGCCGATAACCGGGCTAACAGTCGGGCCGGGCAGAGTGTACCGGCAAAATCGTTGCGTTCGCTACGTACCGCAGAACTCACGTGTATTGTCAGCCTTCGGCCTTTTGCTGTCTCGCGGTCGTGGCCATGATAATGAAACGCGGCAGTGCCGTTGGCTGGTCTGTGAATTCAGATGCGGCCGCAACGCGTTATCCATCTATATTCGAAACTGTTCCCGGATCATCCTTCTTATGACGTCCGCTTCTACAACGCAGTTATTGGCTCAACAGCTTGCGGAAAAGATCGCCAACAAGTCGGCAAAGATTGGCATCATCGGGCTGGGCTACGTCGGCCTGCCCCTGATCAGCGCCTTTACGAATGCGGGCTTTCGATGCCTGGGCTTTGACGTGGATGCGGAAAAGGTTCGTCTTCTGAAAGGCGGACAGAGCTACATCAAGCACATTTCGTCGGATCGCATCAGTGACTGGATTCAGCGCGGCGTCCTCGATCCGACAAATGACATGAGTCGTCTGGTCGAAGCCGATGCCCTGCTCATCTGCGTGCCCACTCCTTTGAGTGCCAGCCGTGACCCGGATCTGCAATACATCGAATCAACTGCCGAATCTATTGCGGCCGTCATGCGCCCCGGTCAGCTCATCGTTCTGGAAAGCACCACTTATCCGACGACGACTCGAGATGTGATGGTGCCCATTCTGAATCGCAATCCGGCTGGACTGGTCTGTGGTAAGGATGTCTTCGTGGCATTCAGTCCGGAACGCGAAGACCCAGGCAATCCGGATTACACTGCCGCCGGAATTCCAAAGGTGGTCGGTGGGATTGATGCGCTGAGCGGTGATCTGGCGTGTGCTCTTTATAGTCACTCGATCGTAAAGGTTGTGCGCGTCGACAATGCCGAGATTGCCGAAGCCTGCAAGATCCTGGAAAATACCTATCGCGCCGTCAACATCGCGCTGGTGAATGAACTGAAAATGCTGTTCGATCGCATGGGCATCGACGTGTGGAAAGTGGTGGATGCCGCAAAGACCAAACCGTTTGGATTTCAGGCCTTCTATCCGGGACCAGGACTGGGCGGTCACTGTATTCCGATTGACCCGTTCTATCTGAGCTGGCTGGCTCGATTGCAGGGCATGAACACGCGGTTTATTGAGCTGGCGGGAGAAATCAATTCCAACATGCCGCGTTATGTGGTCGGTCGGCTGGGCGAGTTTTTGAATGATCAGATGAAGCCCATCAAAGGCAGTCGGATCTGCATTCTGGGGATGGCTTACAAGAAAGACGTGGATGATCCTCGCGAAAGTCCGTCATTCGAATTGCTGGAACTGTTGATGGAGCGTGGCGCGATACTTACCTACAGCGACCCGCACGTTCCGCAACTTCCAAGGATGCGTCACTATCCGCATCTGCCGCGAATGACCAGTATGGAATTGACACCCGAATTCCTGAGTTCTCAGGACTGCGTGCTGATTTCGACCGACCATACCGCATTCAATTACAATCACATTGTGCAGCACGCTCGGATGGTTCTGGACACCCGCAACGCCACCAAAAACGTTGTGGAAGGCCGCGAAAAAATCTATAAGGCGTAACCGTTGTAGCCGACTCACGTGCCAATAGCTGGATGCCGGACAAATCTATAGGGTCTCTCCGGCCTGTCGGAACAGGCAGACGGGGCTGATGGATTCCGAACGGACGGACTGAGTTGGGAATTGGCTTCCGCCAATGACGACGCTACCATCACGATGTCTGCGTGATGTCGCGAATCACAGGCATCACGCTGGCACCCCGCCTCATGTTCGCTCCTGCCTCCGAATTCTGTCTGGTTCACTCCTATGAAACCAGTTTCGCCTGCTGCCGTTTTGATCACTGTTCTTGTTGTTGGCTGCCTGTGGGCCATTCCCGCCGCAGCTCAGGACACGCCTGCATCTTCGGCCGCCGCGCCGCCTGTGGACTATCTTCGCGATGTGCGTCCGATCCTGCGCGCGAAATGTTCTATGTGTCATAACGAAGCGGAGGCCGGTGGCGGGCTTCGTCTGGACGGCGCCGCGCATGTGATGAAAGGCGGCGACAGTGGCGCCGCAATCGTTGCCGGTGACAGTGCTCAAAGTCGAATCATTCAGGCGGTAGAACAATCCGGCGATCTGAAGATGCCGCCGCCGGAAGAAGGAAAACCTCTGGAAGCAGCGCAGATTGAAATCCTGCGTCGCTGGATTGATCAGGGCGCCGCAGTGCCTGAGGATGAAACTCAGATTCAGCACTGGTCGTTTCAAAAGCCGGTGCGTCCTGCCGTACCCATGTGGGAAGTGACTGAAACCAATCCTGTGGCTCAAACGGTGAACCCGATCGATGCGTTTCTGCACAAAGACCATCAGTCGCATGACGTTCAGGCGTTCAAGCCGGCTGCAAAGAACGTGTTGTTGCGGAGAGTTTATCTGGACCTGATTGGACTTCCACCAACTCCGGCGCAACTGGCGGCTTTCATAAGTGATGAGACTCCCGAGGCCTATGAAAAAGTCGTTGATGAACTGCTCGCGAGTCCTCATTATGGAGAACGCTGGGGACGGCACTGGATGGATGTCTGGCGTTACAGCGACTGGGATGGATACGGCGCGGAAGTCCGAGAAAGCAAGCCTCATATCTGGCGGTGGCGTGACTGGATCATCGAATCTCTGAACGCAGACAAACCGTACGATCAGATGATTGTCGAAATGCTGGCCGCTGACGAAGCGTCGCCGGGTGATTCCCAGGCTCTTCGCGCCACCGGCTTTCTGGTGCGCAACTGGTACTTGTTCAATCGAAACTCCTGGATCGACAACACGATCGAGCATACCGGCAAAGCCTTTTTGGGCGTCACCTTTAACTGCGCTCGCTGCCACGATCATATGTACGATCCGATTTCGCAGTCCGAGTACTATCACCTGCGTGCTGTCTTTGAACCGCATGATGTGCGAACCGATCGAGTGCCCGGGCAGGCAGATGTCGCAAAGGATGGACTGGTCCGTGTGTTCGATTCCAATGCGGCCGCGCAGACGCTGCTGTTCGTGCGAGGCGACGAAAAGAATCCATTGAAGGATAAGCCACTCTCCCCGAAAACTCCGGCCGCTTTTGGACAGGCCGAACTGGCGATTGAACCGATCGACTTGCCGGCTAGCGCTTATTATCCCGGCCTTCTGCCATTCGTCGCTGACGAGGCACTCCGGACCGCAGAGACCGATTTGCAGGCTGCCACGGGAGCATTGGCTGCCGCGAAAGAAGCGGGAACGGATCTGGCGATTTCGGAGAAGAAACTGCACCTGGCCACAGCAGCTTTGGAATTTGCCAGGGCTCGCATCGCCGCCGATCAGGCAAACTATGCGAAGCCACCTGCCGCGAATTCCGGAGAACTTTCTCTGACAGCGGGGCGAGCCGAACGAGCTTTGGCTTTGCATCAGAGCGAACTGAAACTGCTGACCGCCGAACAAGCGGTCGTGGCGGCGCGTGCTGCCTTGCCTGTCGAAGGAATGCCGGCCGATCCTGCGAAGACCAAGGCCGTTACGGATGCCGACGCTGCCGTCGTCAAAGCAAAGACGGAACTCGAGGCCGCCCAGAAGGCTGCAACTGAACCATTCGAAGCCTACACGCGTTTTACAACGGTCTATCCGACGAGCAGCACGGGCCGTCGACTGGCGCTCGCGAAATGGATTGCCAGTCCTGAAAATCCGCTGACCGCACGAGTCGCCATTAATCATTTATG
>QWOO01000151.1 GCA_003669615.1 Planctomycetota bacterium | reverse complement strand
CTGTTCGCAAAATGGAATCGATGAACGCCCTCGTCCCGAACAAATCGATTAAAAACTCGATCACCTTTCAGTTCCAGAAACAACCCGAAGACACCATCCAGACTGTTGGCCAGAAACTTCTGCGGCTCAGGCACTTCGCGACGAAGGAGCATCGGAACGGGATCGTTTTTTGCGGCTTCGAGCTTCTCGATCAGTTGCCATGTGGCGGGTTCGGAGCTTCGGGGTGGCTGCGGAATCTCCTTCCACTGCAGCTTCTCCAGAGTCCATTGCTCTTCCAGAAATGCTGTTCGTCTGGTGCCGGACGAAACGAACTGCCACAATCTGATTGACGCCTTTGAATCCTGTGCGATGCGAAAATACGCATGAGCCAGTTGCTGCATCGCGGCCGCGTCTTCTTTGTCAACAATGGACTGCAGAAACTGATCAAACGTCATCAGTCAAGAGCGTTGCAGATCGAGTTCGTGGCGCTGCTGCAGCATCTCGACGGACTGTTTTGTCTTCTTGTTCCACCGCCGCTCCGTACGCTCAAGTCGGAACACCGCGTTGTCCAGCTTCAGCATGATGGGACTCAACTTCAACCGCTGGGCTCGGGATCGAAGATTTCGCAACTGAGTCAACAATTCCAGTTGAGCCGCATCCGCACCCAGCGACGTCATGACTCGTCCGGCTGTATCGGACTGAGCCTTCACCGTGTGACTCAGCCGACGCTGAACCGCCCCGGATTCACGCGACGATACTTTAAGCCATCACGCTGACGGATCAAATGCAGTTGTCGTTCGACAACTTTGCGAGCCGTCTCGCGATCAAGCGGAGCGAAGGGAACGATCCGATCGATGCGATTGAACAGCTCCGGACGAACAAAGCCTCGGACGGCCTTTTCGAAATGATCACGCGCCAGAGCGACATCCGCCTGAGTCATTCCGAAGCCAACCGAACCCCGAGCAAACGTGGACGCGCCGAGATTCGAAGTCATGATAATGATGCAGTTGCGGAAGTCAGCAACTCGCCCGGCCGCGTCGGTCAATCGGCCTTCGCCAAGAACCTGAAGCAATAAATCGAACAGCGAATCATGAGCTTTCTCGAACTCATCCAGCAGCACGACCGCAAATGGTTGTTCGCGAACTCGTGCGGTCAGCACGCCTTCCGAAGTCGCCGAGCCGCCGATCAATCGCCGCACGGAATACGGATCCGCGTACTCACTCATGTCGATGCGGATCATCCGTGAATCCGCCGAGCCCGCCGCTCCGAACATGTATTCCGCCAGCGTCTTCGCCAGCACTTCAATTCCGAGTGACGGGATGTAGACAATCGCGATGTCCGGTGATTGTTGCCATTTTACCGTCGGCAGCTTCAGATTGACCGGTGCACGCCAGATGCGATTGCGCTCAGCCGGTTCAACCTGAACTTCAACCTGCATCGTTTCGACGCCACCCGCCACCCGCCAATATGCACTGTGATAAACCATCGTTCGGCACACGAGACAGCAGCGAAAGCACATTCTCGGCGACCAGATTTTTCACTTCATCGGTCACATGGTCCAGACAGCTCACGTCCGGAAAAAACAGCGACTCGCCCAGACGACACGGATTGTCATCTTCGAACTGCTGCAGAACGACATGAATTTTAATGTCAATCTGTGGCATGAAGGCACTGTGGCGAATACGAGGTCAACTGGCAATTCTCCCGGCCGCGCGCGAAGTTACTAACGGATGGAGTTAACCGCGAATGCTCACGGACACAATCCGCCCTGCCGTGGTTCGCGGTGTCAATCCCCGGCAAAATCAGGAGCACTCAGGGTACATGGCTTTGCTAACGCATCCATGGCTGGCCTGAGCAACAGTTGCCGACCAGTCGGCGAGGTAGCCTCGGCGGGGGTCCAGGGCTGGACGCGGAACGAGGTTGGCGCGGCGAGTTGCCATTTCGGCTTCGCTGATGTTAACACTGATGATGCCCTTCACGAGATGGAAGGAAATCATGTCGCCATCCTGCACGCAACCAATCGGTCCGCCCACAATGGCTTCTGGTGAGCAATGAACTCCGATGGCTCCGTGAGATACGCCTGACACGCGGGCGTCCGAGATGAAGGCAATCTTTCCATCCAGTTCGGGTACGGCCAACGCTGCCGTTGCGATCAGCACTTCAGGCATTCCGCAGGCCACCGGGCCCATATTGCGAAGCACAATCACGCTGCCGGGAGTAATCGTCCGCTGTTCAACGGCGCGAACAATATCACGAGGATCATCGAAGCAGACGGCTTTGCCTTCAAACTCCGGATTCTTCATGCTCGACACTTTGAACACGATGCCTTCCGGAGCCAGGTTGCCAAAACAGATCTGCATGTCGGCGAAAGGCTTGTAGCAGTTTTCTTTCGTAACGATCAAATCCTGTCCGGCCGGTGGCTTTGGAACGTCTTTCAGGTTCTCGGCCATTGTTTTGCCGGTGACCGTCATGCACGACCCGTCGAGCAATCCGCTGTCGAGCAGGTGCTTTAGCAGAATCGGTGTGCCACCAATTTTATGCAGATCGACCATCGTGCGAATCCCGCGCGGTGCAAAGCTACACAGCACCGGGGTCTCACGGAAAATTGTCTGAAGATCTCGCAGCGTGAAATCCACACCGGCTTCGCGAGCCAAAGCGAGAATATGCAACACACCGTTTGTGGAACCGCCCGCGGCTGCAATTGTGACCGCACAGTTTTTGAAGGCCGCTTTGGTCAGGATGTCACGAGGTCGCAGGTTCAGGGCCAGCAGATTAGAAACGGCCTTGCCCACTTCACGGCATTCGGCTCTCTTCGCTGGATCAACCGCTGGGATTGAGCTGCTGGCGGGAAGCATCAGGCCAATCGCTTCCATGGCCAGGCCCCAGGTATTAAACGATGCGGCAATGCCACATCCGCCAGGACCAGGGCAGGCCTTTCGAATGATCTCTTCAGACTCTTCGTGAGTCATCGCGCCGACTGACGCTGCGGCCTGGGAGTCATAGACGTCCAGAATCGTAATGTCCTTGCCGTTGTGGCAGCCGGGAAGAATGCTGCCTCCGCTGACAATCAGGCCCGGATAATTTGATCGAGCCAGGGCCATTGCGAAGCCCGGTCCGTTTTTGTCGCAGTTATGCAACCCGATCATGGCATCGTAGCAGTGTGAGGTAATGACGCATTCCGCACTATTAGCGATCAGGTTTCGCGACGGAAGACTGGCATTGCCGCCTTCATGGCCCTGTGTAATGTTGTCACTGACACCCGGTGTTCCGAACGGAAAGCCGAGCATCCCTGCTTCTCTGCAGCCGGCCGCAATTTCCTGAGCCAGTGCATACGCATGAATGTTGCAGGTGTTGCCGTCCAGCAGCGGGACGCCGATGCCAACCTGTGCTTTGTTGAAGTCTTCAGTTGTCATGCCCACCGCGTAATAAAACGCAGTGATGCCTTTTTGCCAGCCGTGAGTAAGTTTGTTGCTGTTCCAGTTGAGCATGTGATTCAATCGCGAATTGATGGGAGAGAGAAAGTGATGGTATTGAAGATTGCCAATTGTACAGGTTTTGCTGCAAAGAAAACGCAAAGTTCAGCGGTCGAGCTGCTGACTTTCGCTGTGGGTCTAAGGCTTGGGGATTCTTTTGATGCGAATGTTGCGGTAGTGGGCTTCTCCTGGAGGACCACTATGGATCTGCAATGCAATTTGGCCGCTCTGTTCAATCGATTCGTCCGTCTCGACGTAATCGACGGTTTGGAAGTCATTGATCCATAACTGAATGCGGCGTCCCTCACACAGGATTCGATAACGATTCCAATCGGCTGGCTTCAGAACTTTGGCCAATTCCGCTTTGCTGGGTGCAGCAAGTATCTTGTTTCTGCGAGATTCATCGTAGAGCGCGCCCCAGTAATTTTGGCCGAGGTCCGCCTGGTAGCCAATCATCTCGTGGTGATCAGGAATTCGTTTGCTTCGCAACTGGACGCCTGCATTGGTGTCGCTGCCCATCAGCCGAAAGTCCAGCTGAAGTTCAAAGTCAGAAAACTCTTCTGTAGTTGCCAGGAAGAAATTATGAGGAATCTTTTCCTGCAACTGGCCGCCAACGATTGAGTCGTTATCCACTCGGAAAACGGTTGAGTCGCCATTCCATTCGGATAACTGCTTGCCATCAAACAGCGGCTCGAAGCCGGCTTCGACGGCCACGTCGTCAGGGCGATTTTCTGCGGCTGTGCAGCGGTAGAATGCCAGCGTGGGGAATACGCTGGCGGTAATTATTGAGGCGTAAAATAACATGCGGCTCGAAGAAAGCATCCGTAGGCTCCAATGGTCCTGGGGGCAGGTCGGAGTCGGGATTCTATCGAACGTTATTGGATCGGGAAACCGTCGCTACGTGACGGGCAGCATCAGCCGGCCGTACAACGATACGAGCAGGCAGAGATACTGGAAACGGCGACGGAATTGCGATCTTAAACTGCAGGCAGGCGCTGCTATGCAGGCTTAAGCCAGTGCTGGCTCTTCGTATTCGCAGCCGGAAAGATTCAGAGGATCAATCCACGAGTTGTCGTTGTCCGGGTCTTCGACATGCAGCTGGGCAATGTTTCCTTCGACCGCGATCAAGGTCACGATCAGATGTCCAACTCGAATCGACTCGCCAGGTACAAGTTCAATCTGGTGGAGCTGCATGATTGGCAGGTGCCTCAAAAAAGGACAACACCAAACATTCATTGATGATCGGAGAAGGATCGCAATGAAAGTTCGGTGTAAGAACAACTGGACTTCGCAGTGGAAGAATCAGGCAGAATGCTGATTTGAGTCTTCAGTAACTGAGATAGCGAGCCCACTGAATGAAAAGGTGAGCAGCGTTATACCGATGACTTCAGATTCCATCAATCGCGATTCGAGCTTCTGTTCAATCTTCAGGGGACCTTTTTTTTGATGGCAAAATTTTCCGCGAGATCTCTTCAAATCACGACGAAATTTATTCCACATCACATTTCTGCGGTTGACGTCCGGACGGATGATGCGAGCAATTCGCCGCGCCCTACTTCGGCGTTTTAAATCACGCTCATGTGGTGGTCATGTTAGAGCGATTTTGCAGCTGAGCTGGAATTGGACTTCAACGTTCACTTCTGCTGAGAGACGGAATCTGCACGCCAATTGGGCACTCTGGCCAGCGAACTAAGCGATGTTTCTCAGGGAACGGCGTCTCCCCGGCGACAATCAGGCTCTTCACTCTTCGCGACAGAGCGGGCAGCGAATACAACACCTGAAGATTCCTCCCCAGGATTCCTGCCTTCCATCGATTCTTTGAAATTACGGCAGGAACTTAGACCATCTGGCCTGCCCTTTGCGAGACATTGTTCCATGAGCCTTTCGCTGAATCCACTGCTGATTAAAGATGGCTTGCCGGCCTACGACAAAATTGAGCCTGAGTATATTGGTCCGGCCGTTGACAGTTTTCTGGAACGGTGTCGAGAGATTTTGGAACAGGTCGAGGAATCCACAGAGACATCGTGGGCCTTTTTAATGGAGCCCCTCGAAGAGATCGATCTTCTCTTTGAATACGGATGGTCGCCTGTTGGACATCTTTTGAGTGTTGCAAATTCGGAGCCGCTGCGGCTTGCGCATGATCAGGCCATGCCAAAGATTGTTGAATTCGGTTTGCAGCTGAGGCAGAGTGAAAAAATTTACCGAAAGCTGATTGCGCTGCGGGATTCCGCTGATTGGTTGACACTCAGCCATGCCCAGCAGCGAATTATCACACGCATGATCCAAAGTGCGGAGCAGTCGGGAATTAGCCTGGCTGGTAAAGATCGCGATCGGTTCAATGAGATTGAGCAACAGCTTTCTCAACTGGGTACCGACTATTCCAACAACCTTCTGGATGCGACCAAAGCCTTTTTTCACGACATTACGCAGCCCGAAGATGCCGATGGTTTTCCAGCCAGCCTTCGTCGAATTGCATCTGCATCGTGGTCGCGCGCTGATGACAACAAAGACAAGACTCCGGCCACGCCGGAAAGTGGTCCATGGCGAATTACGCTTGATCAGCCGTGCTTTGGTCCGTTCATGGAGCACTGTCGCAACCGAGCGCTGCGAGAACTGTTGTATCGCGCATACATGACTCGCGCTGGATCCGGTGCTACTGACAACACGGACTTGATCGTCAGGATTCTGCAGCTCAGAAAAGAACAGGCAGCACTGCTGGGCTTTGAATGCTTTGCTGACCTGAGCCTGTCTCGCAAAATGGCCGGCGATGTGGCGGCCGTTCAGCAGATGTTCGATCGCCTGCTGGCGGCTTCGCATCATGTTGCCAAAAGAGAACTGGAGGAACTGACCGAGTTCGCACAGCAGCACAACCATCAGGGCTCCCTGGCTCACTGGGATATTGCGTTCTGGGCCGAGCGAATGCGAGAAGAACGCTATGCGTTTACCGATGAACAGCTGCGTCCGTACTTTTCGCTTGATCGCGTGCTGAATGGACTTTTCGAATTATGTCATCGACTGTTTGGCATCAATGTCAAAGCGGTGTCCGGAAAGGCGCCTGTCTGGAGCTCTGACGTTCAGTTCTACGAGATCTATGATGAATCCGCAAAACATGTGGCCAGCTTCTACCTCGATCCTTACTCGCGTCCGCAAAACAAGCGAGGTGGAGCGTGGATGAACGACTGCATTACGCGGTCCGTCGGCAAGAACGGCATCCGTCTTCCGGTTGCCCATCTTGTTTGTAACAGCACTCCGCCAGCAGGAAGTGTTCCGTCGCTGATGACATTTCGAGAAGTCGAAACGTTGTTTCATGAGTTCGGTCATGGACTGCAGCATATGCTGACCACAGTCGATCTTCGGGATGCCGCAGGGATTAACGGGGTCGAATGGGATGCGGTAGAGTTGCCTAGTCAGTTTATGGAAAACTGGTGTCTGCATCGGCCTACACTGATGAAAATGGCCATTCACTTTGAAACCGGTGAGTCTCTGCCGGATGAATTGTTTCTGAAACTGCGTGACGCAAAAACTTATCGAGCTGCCACTGTGATGCTGCGCCAATTGCAGCTTGGAATGACCGATATTGCTTTGCACCATGGGTATGATGCCGATGGTGGGGAATCGCCATTTGATGTCGAGCGACGTGTGTTATCGATCACCAGCCTGCTGCCGCCGCTGCCCGAGAGCAGATTCCTGTGTTCGTTTCAGCACATTTTTGCCGGCGGCTACTCTGCCGGGTACTACAGTTACAAGTGGGCAGAAGTGTTGAGCGCAGATGCCTTCGGTGCATTTGAAGATGCGGGACTCGACGACGAACAGGCTGTTGCTGGAATCGGCCGTCGTTTTCGAGACACCGTGCTGGCTCAGGGTGGCAGTCGTCATCCCATGGATATCTTTCGCGAGTTTCGCGGACGTGAGCCCGATCCCAATGCGCTCCTTCGCCACAGTGGACTTTCCGAGATTTAAGTTTGCTCCTTCTTCAGTCAATCACTTCGTCACCCAACCACGATCCGCAACACCATGCAAGCACCTCCCGAAAAACACTTCGATGTTCTGGTCATCGGCACCGGCCCCGGCGGAGAAGGTGCGGCCATGGAGGCCACGAAGCAGGGTAAACGCGTCGGAGCAGTGGAGCGAATGACTCAGATTGGCGGCGCCTGCACGCATCTGGGCACGATTCCCAGCAAATCGCTGCGAGCCGCGATTTATCGGCTGATGGATGTGAACTCCGCGCCCGTGTTTAAGCAACTGGGTATTAATCTGGAAGTCAGTTTTCGAGATCTGCGTCGAAGTGCTCAGACTGTGATTGATCAGCAGGTTGGCATGCGCCGCAGTTTCTATGATCGCAATGATGTTGAAGTGATGCAGGGGAACGCAGCGTTCATGGACGCTCACAGAGTCAGGATTGACCATCCTGACGGAAGTGTGACGATCGCTCATGCAAAGAACTTTGTGATTGCAACCGGCTCGCGTCCCTATCGCCCGCCGGAGATCGACTTTAATCATCCGCGAGTCTTTGATAGTGACACAATTTTGAATTTGCCGGAGACACCGAAGTCGATGACGATTTATGGTGCCGGTGTCATCGGCTGCGAGTATGCGTCCATGTTTCGCAATCTTCAGGTCAAACTGAACCTTGTGAACACGCGTGTGAGGATGCTCGAATTCCTCGACGATGAAATCTGCGACGCGCTGGCTTACCACATGCGTGATACCGGGGTCCGAATTCGTCACAACGAAACATTTGATCGGCTTGAGGCTTTTGATGATCACATAGTGCTGCATCTGAAGTCCGGAAAGCAGCTGAAAAGTGATGTGCTGCTGTGGGCAAACGGACGCACCGGCAACACTGACGGGCTTGGACTTGAAAACGTCGGAATTAAGCCGAATCATCGAGGCCAACTGGACGTCAATCCGCATTTTCAGACCTCACAGCTGCACGTTTACGCCGTGGGTGACGTCATTGGCATTCCCGCTCTGGCAAGCGCCGCTTACATTCAGGGACGCTTTGCGGCCCGGCATCTGGGCAACAGTGATCCGGCTCAATTTCGCATCCAGGATATCCCGACCGGTATTTATACCAGTCCGGAAATCAGCAGCGTGGGCAAGACAGAACGTGAGCTGACTGAAGAATGTGTGCCCTACGAAGTCGGGCATTCAATGTTCAAGAATCTGGCCCGCGCTCAGATCATGGGACGCCCCATCGGCATGCTCAAGATTCTGTTTCATCGCGACACACTTGAGATTCTCGGCGTGCACTGTTTTGGCGTAAACGCCACTGAGATTATTCACATCGGTCAGGCCATCATGGCTCAGCCCGGACCGGCCAATACTTTGCTTTACTTCATCAACACGACGTTCAATTACCCCACGATGGCAGAAGCTTACCGCGTGGCCGCACTGAACGGGTACAACCGCGTGAACTGACACGGCGGATCGTATCGATGGCTACGGATCGGCATGCAGATAATAGGTGGCCAACAACCGGCACCGAATAAAAATGCGGACGTCGTCTCAAGCGGCGTCCGCTTTCTTTTCCAGGGGCTTCGGTCCGATCGACTTGGATCCGCCATCCTTGTGACGAGCCTTCAGGTCGAACAGCCCGAAGATTTCTGATGCATTCATGCTGAGCGTGACGTTTTCGTTGTCACCATCGCCAAGGATCGCCTGGAACAGCTCACGCTTTTCTCGCAGCACACGATCGATACGCTCTTCGATCGTGTTCTTGCAGATGAAGCGAGTCACGATGACAGGATTTTTTACGCCGATTCTGTGAGCGCGATTGATCGCCTGATCTTCGATTGCCGGATTCCACCAGCGATCGTACAAAAAGACGTATCCTGCGAACTGGAGGTTCAGTCCCACTGCTCCGGTGCCGTAACTCATCAGCAGAATATGGGCATCGGGATCTGCTTTGAACTTTGCAAGGATGGGCTCGCGATGCTTCGTTGGAACGCCCCCATGATAGATCAGCGGGTTGAATTCCTTCAGGTGTGGAGCGAGCCAGTCAATTGTCTTTGTCCACTGACTGAACAGAATCGCCTTGCCACCGCTGGCACCAATTTCTTCCATGTCGGCCATCAGGCGTTCGAGCTTCGCACTTTGTCCGGTTAGCGGATCGTAGTTTGTGATCTGCTTGAGCCGCATGACCAGCTCGAAAACATGTTGAACGGTGATCGAATCTCCAAGATCATTCAGTTGGACAATGCCTTCTTTCTCGGCCACTCGATAGGCATACTCCTGCGCGTCTGTCAGTTCCAGATCCGCATCACGATCGATACGCGGCGGCATATCTTTCATCACGAGGTCCTTGGTTCGCCGCAGGATGTACTTCTTGGCAAGCTTGGACAACTGTCGAAGATCAGGACTAGCGCCTTTCGGAACCACTTCCATGAATTCGAAGATCGCGCCAAGTTCTTCCGGCCTGTTCTCAATGGGAGTTCCCGTCAAGGCCCAGCTGCGTCGTCGCTTGATCGCTCGTGCAGCCTCAGCTGTGCGCGAATCTCTGTTCTTGACCCGTTGCGCTTCGTCCAGTACCAGCAGGTCGAACTTGGGCTGCTCGTCTTCAGGGATGTCAGCAATGTCGCGAGTCATCAGTTCATAGTTAGCCAGCAGAACAGGAATGCCCGGCATTGTCCACAGCATTCGGCGACGAGCCCCGTTGCCTTCGACAGTCACGACGGGCAATTCCTCTGCCCAGGTTTTGAATTCGCGTTGCCAGTTTGGAATCAGTGGCTTCGGGCAGATCAGCACGATGCGACGAGCCTGACCGCTGCGAAGAAGAAGACGTATCGCGGTGATCGTCTGCATCGTTTTTCCAAGTCCCATTTCGTCCGCCAGCAAGGCCGCCTGACTGGCGAAAAGCCAGGCGATGCCCTCGTACTGGTACGCAAAGGGTTCAAACGGCATGATCAGTTCCTGCCCGGCCAGCCATGATTCCAGAGGCGGCTGCAGCAGGTAAAAGAGCCGATCCTGCAGAGACAAGGCATCCGCGGGCGGCTTGATGCGCGTGACCTTCTTCGGTGCTTCCACACCGTCAACAAGGTCAGGCTCTGCTTTGGCTGGACCAATCTTCTTGAGTTGTACGCCGTCCGACGATTTCGTCGTGTCCACTTTCGGCGGAAGAAAATCCATTCCTTCCGGCAAAGTCAGACCGATGCACTTCATCGGGATTCGACGAGCTGTCCAGGCCGGCACGAAATCCAGCGTGGTATTCAACGAAACAGATTGCGTTTCCACCGTCGGAATGCGCCCGAGCGCAGGATTGAAACCTGTCTGCGCAACATCGATACGCAGAGAACGTTTCGCTTCGTCGAGAAGCGCCTGATCAACGGGTGCAGGCAGATGCGAAGAATCAGCCGACCAGTCGGTCACGTAAACATCCTCCATGAAATTTCCTGCGCCAGTCCATTGGCGATCATCGTGCGAAAACGGTCTTCACAGTTTCTGCCAGTGCTTCTCGCACTCGTTCCAGTGGTTCTGAAATATCCGCAGAATCCGGGAGCAGATGTTTTTGCTTGGACAGTAGTTCCGCGTCAATCCCGTGAGCGTCGTGAAAGCGAAGGATACTGCCGCCGATCCGCAGAGTGCCGCCCTGCTCTGCTATCTTGGATTTCGCTTCCGCAGCACAGGCCACCGGGATATTTGTGTGGTTGCGCAGTTCCAGCAGATTCAGATCACTCGTGATGATCAGCGTTGGCTTGATAGAGACGCGATCGAGCAGCGTGCATCCGATCAGTTCGCCGAGCAGCCAAGGCCGCAGAGAGTCGCCGAACAGGATTTCCTGAGTTCGATTTGGCTTCACGGGCGTCGTGCACTGAAATTCCAGCGGGCGACCATTCTGATTTGTGATCAGAAGCCCGCCGATGTGGCCGCGCCCTTCGACTTCCATGGTTTCCATGAAGCCGAGTCGCAATGGATCAGTTTTTCCCGCCGCTGACATCTGCCATCTTTCCTCGGGACTGTTGCCGAATTGTGAATGAGTTTCAGCAGAATCTGCCGAAGCCCACGTTGGTATGCGTTCGTTGAATCGCCTGCACAACAAGCGAACCATGGGTCTGATCGTCGAGACTGCTCGGAAAGCTTTAACGAAGACGAGGCTTCTGCACCTGCGCGACCCAGAGAACCCAAAACAGGCGAACTAGTTATTCAAACATTGATGTCAGGCACTTCCGCAGAAATGGCCGATGCGGATCGCGATCGATTTCCGGACGACTCATCATGGTGTTCGAATGAAGCGGTTGAGCGGCGATTTCGAGGTTGATTGCCGGCTTCCGGCGGAATTAAAGAATGCGGTCATTTTCCGGGTGGTTATTTCACGTTCTGCGGGATGAGGCAATCGTTCCGCCTGCTTAGCGAAAGTCCTTGAGCTTTAGTTTCCGTTGTCGCAGGGTGTTTTTGCATTCCCCCATGATGCGTCTCTATCGAATTCCCGGGCATTCTGCGTTGGTTTTCGAGACATCATGGTCCTGCTATCCTGCGATGATCAATACTGTCTATTCCTAAAAAAATACTCTCGCTCAGGCATGGAACTTACGTGACCGTCGACATCGAAACGCTCTGGCAGGACCGCTCGCAAATTGAAGCCCTTCAGTCGCAGCGACTGGTCGAGCTGCTCCACACAATCATCCCTCGCAACAGATTTTGGACATCAAAATTTGAAGCGGCCGGAGTTGATGTGGCATCGATTCGGTCTCGGGCCGATCTTTCCATGCTTCCACTGACGACCAAGCAGGAGATTGTGGACAGTCAGTCGGCCCAGCCGCCGTATGGATCGAACCTGACTTTTCCCTCGACTCGCTACCGTCGTCTTCATCAGACGTCCGGCACCACTGGTCGACCTGTTCGGTGGATGGACACGAAGGAGAGCTGGGACTGGTTCATGGAATGTTGGCGACAGATTTACACACTTGCCGGATTGCAGTCGTGGGACCGTCTGTTCTTTCCGTTTTCCTTTGGCCCGTTCATTGGTTTCTGGGCGGCGTTTGAAGGAGCCGGTCGATTCGGTAACTTCTGTATCGCAGGCGGAGGAATGTCGACCTCCGTTCGGCTTCAGGCCATGATTGAAAATGAGGCTTCGGTTGTCTGCTGTACTCCTACCTATGCGATGCGAATGGCGGAAGTCGCGGCCCAGGAAGGCATCGATTTAAAAGAAACGTCTGTTCGCATGTTGATTGTCGCAGGCGAACCCGGCGGTGCAATTCCGGCGACACGCGCACGCATCGAAGATGCCTGGGAAGCACGGGTTATTGATCATTGGGGAATGACGGAAATTGGATCGCTGGGAATTGAAAGTGAAGATCGAACGGGCGGGCTTTATCTGCTGGACACAGAGTGCATCGCGGAGATACTGAATCCGGAAACGCTGGAGCCTGTTGTGCCAGGTGAGGTCGGCGAACTGGTCATCACAAATCTGGGACGTGTGGGAAGTCCGCTGATTCGCTATCGAACCAGAGATCTTGTCAAAGCGTCCACAGCGGAAGATCCGTCGGGCCGAAAGCTTACGTGGCTTGATGGCGGGATTCTCGGGCGATCCGACGATATGGTTTTTGTCCGTGGCAACAACGTGTTCCCGTCCAGCATCGAAGCTGTGGTTCGAGAAATTATTGAAGTGGCCGAGTTTCGGATTGAACTCAGGACCGTGCGAGCGATGCAGGAATTGTGTGTGGCTATTGAGCCCATCGTGGACGCGGTTGCCGATGTGGAGCAGCTCAAATCGAAGGTTCAGTCGGCTCTGCGGCAGCGTTTAGGTTTTGTGATTGATGTGCGAGCCGTTTCCCCCGGCGAATTGCCTCGATTTGAGCTAAAAAGTCGGCGAATTGTGCGGCTGGACGATTAGGTCTGAGATCGTTCAGGATTCGTCTTTTGCTGTCAGTTGTTTGACAGTCCTGAGAGACTGAAAACTACAATTTTTTCACCAATTATGCGATGCCGGATCGGATAATCGCGAAGCCATGTGGCCCATTGCTAGAATCAGGTTGAGATCAGTCCATGGATACCGGTGCCGCGGACTGCTGTTTCCGAGTTGGAATGAAGTAACAGGCTGCAACGAGTGACTCAGACTCCCACGAATCTGCAATTGATTAACAGTCGTCTTCAACAACGAAGAGCCTCTTTGGCAGCGATGCGAAACGGTGTTCGCGAACGTCGTGCGGCGGGCGTTTCGGGGATTGAATGTTGCCACTGGCTGTCCGATCAGGTTGATGATTTCATCAGAGGAATCGTGTCTCAGCAGTTGGAAGCCTTCAGTGTGCCGACCAACTTTTTCGCGGTTGTGGCTGTGGGTGGCAATGGTCGACGACGGCCTGCGCCGTTCTCCGATGTGGACTTGTTATTCCTGATGGATCAAAAAAAACAGGACATCGCAAAGCCATTCCTGTCGGCTGTTGTGCGCGATTGCTGGGATGCCGGCGTGCAGTTGGGTTCCAGTATTCGTACTCCGAGCGACGTCATTAAATTTGCCGGTGAAGATATTCAGTTTGCGACATCTCTGATTGAAACTCGACTTCTGTCAGGTGATGAGCGGCTGCTGTCAAACGCTTTGCAGCAGGTGAAATCAAAAGTCTTTGCGTCTTCTCCGGAGAAGCTGATCCTGAAACTGGTAGCGTCCCGGCGTGAAGAGTGGACGGCGCGAGGGAACTCAGTCAATCAACTGGAACCAGACATCAAAAAATCGCCCGGCGGTTTGCGAGATCTGCATTTGCTCCGCTGGATTTCGTTCACTCGCTACGGCAGCCCGGATCCTGCGATCCTTCACCGTGAGGGCGAGATCAATGACGACGAGCTTGGCGAACTGAACACATCTGACGAGTTTCTTACCGCCCTGCGCATGGATGTGCACGGTCTGATGAACTTGAAACAGGATGTGTTGGTTCGTGAACTTCAGTTGCAGATTTCATCGCAGCGGGGGATTGAACCTTCGGATCTGTCTCGCCCTGTGGAAGTCTTTATGAAAGATTACTTCGGGCATACTTCCCGAGTTGCAGCGGTCGCGCGGAGAGTGGCGGAGGTGCCACGCCGACCTTCGTTGCTGACTAGACTCAAAAATCGACTGATGCCTCAAAAGTCCGCACAGGGATATCTGATAGTCGACGGAATGTTGCTGCTGCCGGAGGGCGACGTTCAGGAACTGCAGGATCCGCTTGAGATGCTGAACATTTTTGTCGCAGCCGCTGAAAGTAAAGCGAGGCTGTCACCGGAACTGCGACAGCAGATTGGTCGACTGGCTCCCGGACTGCCAGAGGAGCCCAGTCGAGCGGTGACAAATCGTTTTCGTGATTTGCTGCGGTTTACGGACGGTCTTCCGGATACCCTGCGAGCGATGTACGAAACCGGAATTCTCGAGTGGCTTGTGCCGCCCTTTGCTGGTGTTCGAAACCTGCTGCAGTTCAATCAGTATCACAGTTTTACCGTTGATGAACACACGCTGAAGGCGATGGATGAAATCGCTTCATTCGCCAATGATGAATCTCCCGTGGGGTCTGCCTATCAGGGAGTTCGCCATCGAGCCACTCTTCACCTGGCTCTGCTGATGCACGACGTGGGAAAAGGCCGGGGCGGCGATCACAGCATCGTTGGCGAAGCGCTTTCTGAAGATGTGGCGATTCGCCTGCAGATGGCGGCGAACAAAAAATCGATGCTCATGTTCCTTGTGCGTTATCACCTCATCATGCCGGATCTTGCGTTTCGGCGTGACATTACGGATGCGACCGTGCTGGTGGATTTTGCACGTCTGGTCGGAGCCCCTGAACTGCTGCGAATGTTGTATGTCCTGACAGTTGCAGACATCCGAGCGGTGGGTCCTGACGTGTGGTCCGACTGGAAAGGAGAACTGCTTGCCGATCTTTACAACCGGGCCATGCAGATTCTAAGCGGTCGTCCGTATAACCATCTGGAACGCGAACGCCTGCAGATGATCCGCGAAGCAGTGCGAAGTTCGATCGTGCCGCCCGGTCGCAAGTCTGACCCGGAAGTTTGGCGCAAGTGGGCTGATGAACAACTGGATGCGTTGCCTCCATTTTACCTGATGACGGAGCAGCCCGACCGGATCGCTCGTGACCTGGATATGATTCAGCAGCTCAGTGAAGCGGAAGTCAAAATCGAAGGGGAATTTGATCCGGAAACGGAGACGGTCAGCTATCGTGTGTTCGCTCCAGGGCGATTTGGACGCGGCAGCTTCCATTGCATCGCCGGCATTCTTTCGGGCCTGAGAATGAACATTCTTGCAGCTCAGGTTTGTACGACATCCAACGGAGTTGTGATCGCTTATTTTCGCGTCACTGACAATGACTTTACCGGACCGGTTCCGCAGTCACGAATTGAAGACGTCGCTGTAGCAATTGGTGATGTGCTGACTGCAAAGAAGACCGTGGAGAGTATCTTCCGTCGCAGCAGTCTGTATCGTCTCAATCGAAAAAATCCGATCATCATGCGTCAGGACCCCAAGGTGGGGATCGACAACGACTGCTCGGAACGATTCACCGTTGTGGACGTATTTGCGACCGACACTCAGGGACTTCTCTACACGCTCGCTCACACGCTGTTCAACTATGGACTCACGGTCCATCTGGCTCGCATCGCCACGAATATCGATCAGGTTGTCGACGTGTTTTATGTTCTGGATGAACATCAAAGAAAGCTGGAAGACCCGGAACGACTTGAGAAGCTGAAGGCGTCTCTGCTGGAAGAAATCAAACTGCTCAGCGGCAGTTAGATACGTCTCCGTTCCAATTTGGTCTGATACCAGATCAGGCCCGAACGCCCGATCCTGATTCCGGACTTATCGTCATTAACGTTGCGCCCACGTTCATGGGTTCACAGACGGTAACTGCCAGAGGTGTTCCATCGATTGCCGGTGGAATCATGCTTGTGATCCACTGAGCGTGCTCGGCAGAACAAGATGGAATACAGATTCCCGGACCCCAGGATGACTGAGCCGCGCCGGCGATATTTTCCTTTCGCAATTGCTGCACCAATTTTCGTATGGCGGGATGCGCAAAAATATCGCCCTGCTCAGCCGCATAGAAGGAGCCGACAGAATCGCCATAAGCTTCCAGCGCTGTTGCAAAT
>QWOO01000307.1 GCA_003669615.1 Planctomycetota bacterium | reverse complement strand
CTTTGGTCACCCAGAATCCACTTAATTGAGTCCACGACGTTGCTCTTTCCGCTCCCGTTAGGCCCCACGACACCGGTGATCCCGACGGCGAAGTCAAAAACGGTGCGGTCGGCGAAACTCTTGAATCCAAAGAGTTCGAGCGACTTGAGCATTTAACCCTATCCTTGGTCCGATGTCTTCAAACGGCGAAGACATCTGTTCTGTCAGCTCTGGTGATCCCTTCGCTTCGGAGAAATCCGAAGCGATGCTTCCGGACACGGTTTGCACCGCAAATTATTCCGGCTCAGACAGTCCACTCGAAGAGGACTTACCAAACCGCCCGAAAAAACGTTCCCTCAGGCCGGGCCTTGAAGCTTTTGTGTTGTCTTCCACGCTGGCGTCAAAGTCCACGCCGGTACGTTCAACGGTGCCCTTTGAGCTCGGTGTGTTGTCGGCCGACTCGTCTTCTTCTTTTTCCGGGGATGATTGCTGCTCGTCGCTTGAGACTTCATCTGATGCAGAGTCCTCTGAATCCGACTTTGCGTCCATCTCGGTTTCTGGTTCTGACTGAGAGTCAGAGTCTGCAGATTCACCGCCTGCAGCGTCGGCGTCTGCTGACTCCGCGGTCTTTGGATTGGCTGAGGATTCTGAGGCATCTGCTTCTTTTCCAGCGGAAGACGGCTTCTTGGCCGCATCCCTGGCATCCTGCTTCGCAACTTCTTCGAAGTTCAGCGACATCAGTTTGTCGTCCGACTCATTTTCCTTGAGTTCTTCATCATCCAATTCGTCGAACAGCTCCGGAATCATTTTAGGTGTACCAATGAGCTTTCCATCGTCCTCATCGGCCGGTTCGCCATTCTTCACATACAGACGGCCGGCCTGAGGCAGACGGTCGATACCGAATTGTCCGACAAAGTTATGCTGCTGTTCCGCTTCGATAATCAGCTGCACCATATCCGGATAAGTGGCACCCAGTTTTCCGCAGGTGCGTACAATATCTATTAAGCGATTCGGAACCTTCTGCCGCTGTGGCTCCGCATTCAGCTGATAGAAGATCACTTCCACTTCATGCTGGCCGCTTTCGCCCATCACTCGAATACTGCGACCCGCATTCAGCACTGCCGGCAATTTCAGGGACTGCTCCGCTCCGAACAGCACAATCTCAGGAGCTCGACGTCGCGTCACGTGGACCATCGGTTCACCAGTTGAATCGATGACGTACATGACAAAGCGATTTTCGAACATCACAGGATTCAGCGAAGGATCGTTCGGATCCAGTTCTTTCAGAGCACGGAAGGCACCATAACGAGTTTCCAGAGCTTCTTCGCTCATCAGTTGTCGCAGAGCCAGCACTGCGTCGGCGTCGTCGATAACGGACAGAGCCACCAGAGCATAGACTCGGAAGGCCGGTTGTTCTTTCACGGCGTCATGCAGCACGTGCACGCCGGCGGCATTGCCAAGATAGGCGAGCGACTGAGCGGCCTGGAAACGAACATCGAAGCTTTCGGATTCCAGAGCATCCGTCAAGAACGGAATCGCTTCGTCGCCAATGGCCTCCAGCTGCAAAGCTGTCGGACATGCGGCCACACCGGCCACGACGTTTTGACACTTTTCAGGATCGAGGATATCGCGGGCCAGCTGTTCCATGCGGATACGGCGAGCGACATCAGACTCGTTCAGAGCAATACTTCGAATCACCGCCTGATAGCGCGGAAAATTGTTGACGTATTTATCGTGAGTCTTCAGTTCGACCATCGCGTCCGTCTTGGCTTCAGCACAAGCGATCCGCTGGCCGTATTTGTTGTAACGATGGAAACGCGTCGAAACGGCATTCGCCACACGTTCGCTGTTACGGCTGCCACGCTTTTCTGAACGAAGTACGATGCTGAGATCGCGGTCGGTCAGCGAAATCGCTCCGCCGGGAATCATTCCGGACATCAGTTCAGCCTGACGTTCTTCACGATTATCGCGGACGCCAAGACTGGTCAGAATCGCACCACCAGCGACCGCGTAGTTATGCCCTTTTAGTGCTCCCTGGCCTTCCACATTCTGCTCTTCGAACAGACGGGTTTCCAGCAGCCAGCCGCCTTTCAGGCTTTTCGCGTTGCTGTTTGGAGGCAGAGCGACTCGCACGTCGAACCGCTGATTCTTGCGAACCATCGCCGGCAGATACGCGGTCACAACCACCATGGCCGTATCGCGTGAAGCGAGGATCTGTTTGCCGTTCTTGACTCCTCGACGATTGATCTCATTCTGCAACTGCGTTCGCAATGCCGACGGAGACGGGTCACCGCCCGTACCATTCAGCCCGGTTACAAGTCCCACTCCACGCAACACAATCATGGTGTTGCCCTGAACGCTCATGTATTCCGACAGCAATGGTGTATCGATGCGGTTACCGAAGTCGTTGTCTTCTTCTTTTTTCTTCGCCTTCTTGTCCTTCTTCTCCTGCTTTTCGGCCTCTGCCTTCTTCTCGTCATCTTTTGAGAAGCGCTCCGACAGCATTGCAGCGCCAGGCATGGACATCAGCCCGGATGCGCATCCGCAAAGAATGCCGGAGATCAACAGGCAGCAGAGGGAGCCGTGCCATGCCGAAAACTGGAATGTTTTGCGCAGCGAGGGACGAATAGTCCGGACACTGTGACTGTGGGCGGTGGTTGGAACAGGGGCAGGCATGGAAGACCTCCGTCGATGCTGCTGCAAGGCAGCTCTGGGGAGAAAAGGCAGAGGAGAATTCTTAACCGTTCGCCGCGCATGAAAATGCAGGCCTGCCATGAGCAGGTACGAAAATTCTTCGCAAC
This sequence comes from Planctomycetota bacterium, assembly GCA_003669615.1. Taxonomy (GTDB): domain Bacteria; phylum Planctomycetota; class Planctomycetia; order Planctomycetales; family Planctomycetaceae; genus SXXK01. The sequence goes on along the minus strand of QWOO01000307.1, from coordinate 13,737 downwards.
AGGTCGGGAAAAGAATATTTGTATTCCAACGCTGCAGAACAGCAGGTCGGATCACGGATGGATTCAGGGACAGGACAACATACCGCTGGAGGCTCTGCAGAAACTGACAGATGCTTCAGTCGGAACGCTGCTATTTACAGGAAAGGAGAACGAAAATGACCGGGAACAAGGAGTGCGACATACTGCAGAGAGCAGACGCAGGCCTGTTTGATAACTAGCCAACAACGGGAACCAATATCATCTGAATCGAGCCGTCTTCCGTCGTCGGGGTCAGTCCGACAAACAGTCGCAGGACTCAGGTTTCAACGGACACGCGTTGATCTTCAAAGTGCGAGAATGCTGATCACAGAGGGAGGACGCCCCGGTTGCGGATGTGATTGGAAACACCGTGAACCGTTTTATCTGTTTCAACATCTCATGGAACTTCCGGCTGTTGGGATGAAACCGCCGAGAGTTCCAGGTCACTTTTTCTGATCAAACGATGCCTGTCACGGCATAAATTACTGGCCGCAGACTTTATCCGTCAACATGTTTCAGCGTTGTCGATGCAAATGTCGGGCGTGCCTGATGGATGAACACTGGACCTTCGGCAGGAAATGACACTGCAGGTGATCATCCTGCAGTCTCCGGAATGTTCAAGGCTCCTGGACCGGCAAATTCTGCCGCAGCATTAGAGAAGGCCGGCCGACGTCTTCGACGCCGAAACATCGGCAGCCCCGAAGAATCAGAGAACCAGCGACTGCCCAGTATGAAGCTGGGTGGGTTGTTCGCGATTCTCGCGAAGGCAGAAATCCAGAGCTGCCATCCTGTGCCATCTCAGTGCGGAAATAATGAACCCTCCACTTTTTGATTGTGGCAGGGCACTCGATGGAGTGAAGTCACTTCTGCGCTGACAATAAAAAAAAGCAGAGCCGTTGCTGGGCTCTGCCTTTCGTCAAGCGGGATGTTGAACGCTGATAATTACTTGGCGGTTTCGCCTGGGTCAGTGCACACGATGCTCATGTTAGCGTCGCAGTCGCAGGTGTCGGCGACGTCACTGTAAGACGCTCCGTGGGTTCGTGCCTTTGTCTTACCTGAAGATTTGTAGCTTGCAAATCCTGAGACCTGATACGACTGGTCAAGGTTTCCGAACGCGCTGGAGAGGTCGCTGAGTTCAGCCACGATTGAGCACTGGAGTTCCACCAGCCCGACAATCATGCCCAGAATGAGAATGGTGCCAATCAATACCAGTTCCGCAGACAGAATTACGCCTGCTTCGTCACGCCACAGTGATTTCAACATTGTCCAGTTCCTTATGCTTGCCGAGCAATCTTAAATGCAGCAACCCCACTCAGGGAGGTCGCAATTAAATGAATCCGGGAACAACCCAAAGCTTCCCAGCGACATCTCAGTTCGCAGGTCCAGCGTTGGATCGAATCGGGCCTGAATTCACTTTAGGCAGACGGCATGCCAGAACTTTTGCAGCGGAAGAGCGGCCCATAGGCATCATCTCTTAACCGGTTCCGGGGCAGGAGTTTAGGTTGAGAACTCGAGGCAGAAGATTGCCATCAGAATCTCAGCATGTTGAAAACATGCAACAATCTCGGCTCTGCCGGTTTACATCTCGTAGAGACAATCTGTTCGTGCGGCAGACGTGGAAATCGCAAATATGATGCGGAAACTCCACAAACCTGATGGGTCGCGATGCTGCGACGTTTTCAGAGGGCTTATCTTTCAGGGCGTCAATAGATCAAGGCAGGGTCAATGGACCCTGCCTTGAATGAGCTCGGCAGCTCGATACTTCAGTTCAGGACTGAGATGATCAAATTACTTCGCAACTTCGCCTGGGTCTGTGCAAACGATGCTCAGGTTAGCGTCGCAGTCACAGGTGTCTGCACGGTCGGTGTAAGCAGCTCCGTAAGTACGAGACTTGAACTGCCCAGCACCCTTTGAGCTGGCGAAACCAGACACTTGGTAAGACTGGTTCAGGTTACCGAAAGCGCTTGACAGGTCGCTGAGTTCACTAACGATTGAGCACTGCAGTTCAACCAGACCGACGATCATACCGAGGACCAGGATCGTGCAGATCAGAACCAGTTCGGCAGACAGGATAACGCCAGCTTCATCATTCCAGAGAGTCTTCAACATTGTAGGATCTTCCGATTTTTTTTTGAGAGAGAAACGAGAGAGATTGCAAACTGATGAGATGTCAACCTGACGGCCATTTTGGCGGCAGATGTTAAGGTCCTCAGGGGACTCAGTCGGACCAATGGGCTGAGTTCTGATGACTGTCGCTGAGGGAGTCAGGAGAGGATGAAAGGAGCTGCAGCACCATTCAACAGAGCCTGATTCCCAGAGGCCTTCAAGTTGTTTCAGTTCACAAGGGAATGCAAAGCGATCCCTGCGCCGCACTGCCTTTTTGTTAATCAGCTATGCCAGAAAAAGCCCTGATCTTTAATCGCAAGTCGCTTAGCTGAAACAGGTTAGGTGATTCGGTGAATTCAACTTTTGGAGGAATGGGCACCACTGCCGGATCACCTGTTGTCAATGAGCATGATCACTGCGCTAAGGGACGTTGTTCAGAATCAGCAACATTCTCGAGCGACCAGCCTCTTCTGCATCGTCGTCACCAGACGAATCCACAACTCTGTCGACTGACTTCGTGGCGGCCGGACAAACGCGGCCACGAGCGAGCGCGAGGGAACACCGCCGGTCAGAAGCGAAAGCGGTCTGCTTCACCAGAAAAGCAACTGACCCAGCCGTTCGGCGGCAAGAGTGACGGTCAGCCAAGAGGCGGCGGCGGCCAATACTGTCGCTGCCAGCACGGTCAATAGGATCTCTGCTCCCATCAGCTGCACAATCGTAAAACGACTGCATCCGAGCAAAAACATCGTGCGCATTTCCTCTGCACGCAATCGCATGGACAAAACCAGCACCAGTATCAGCAACAGCAGCGTCGCGCATCCCGTAGCAATGGAGCACACCCAGACCAGCTGTTCAATCCGAAACACAATACTGAGCAATTCATTGACCACTTCCGATGGCTTAAGGCACTGAGTCGGACGATCAGAGGACGAGAACTGCCCCAGAATGCGCACGCGTGATTTTTCGTCTGCCGGAACCACTATCATGGCCGTTAGCGGAAAGGTGTTCGGTTCGCCGTGGAAATGGAAGGAATCGATATTCTCAGGAGTGACCTCCGTGTAGGGCAACACGCCGGCATTCGCAGTCATGGTCTGCGTATCCGAGGAATTCATGAGCAACGCAGCATCTGTCTGAGAATTGAGTTCCTGATGACCGTGACCTATTCCATCAATGATCCATGCGGTACGAATATCAGTGAAGACGGCGTCATCATCCGGAGAATGTGCGGCCGCCAGGATTCCCGTGACCTTCATCTTCAGCGGATACTCGCCTGCAAGATCAAACGCATTTCGAGGTGCCGAAAACAAAGCATCGCCGGTCCGCAGGTGCATTGCAGTCGCAACGCGAGCACCCACAACACAATCGCCCAGCAGGGATGGTAGTTCTCCGGATTGAACATCCAGCTTTCGGAACTCAAAATATTCCGGTGATGTCCCCACGATCGGTGCACCGTCAATCCCTTCACGCGGTTGTGTTCGGTAACGAATATGCAGTGGAATGGGAACACCCAGCGACGCGGCCGTGACCGGCTGCGCATCGGCCATCGTGGTTTCGACTCGAGGAGCTCCTTTGAAGTAAAGGGCGTGAAGGACAAGGTCCATCCGACTTCCCCGCGCTCCGACGATCAGCGGCGTTGCATCAGACCGGGAAGTGATCTCACTGCGAAACAGACTGAGCAACACGTGAACCGTCGTCGGAAGCCAGATTGTCACTGCGACGCTGATCACAACCGTCAGTGAACGACCTCGATGCCAGAGCAGCGACCGACAGGCCAGATAAAGCGCATGCTTCATGAGTCCACTCCGGAAGGCGATTGCGCTGAGTGTGTTCCGTAGACGAAAGGTTCAAATGGAATCACTCGATCGAAACTGGGCAAAAGTGAATGGTCATGCGTCACCATTACCAGACTGGCGTTCGACCGTGATGTCTCCTGCAGCAACAGCTGGACAATTCTTTGTGTTGTGGCCGGATCAAGGTTACCCGTCGGCTCGTCCGCCAGAACAAGTTTCGGCGACAGCAGCAAAGCCCGACAAATGGCCACTCGCTGACGTTCCCCCTGAGACAGTCGTGTGACCGATCGATTCTGCAGCGACTGAATTCCGGCCGAAGTCAGCAGTGCAATGGCCCGTGCTCGCAGGTCTTCCGTGAGCGAAATCGAAGGGTTCAGCCGACACGGCAACAGGACGTTTTCCAAAACATTCAAATAGTCAATCAGCTGAAAGTCTTGAAAAACCAGACCAATATTAAGTAGACGAAAGAGCCGTCGGTCGACATCATTCAACTTGTGAATACTCGTGTCCCCTACAATGATCTCGCCGCCCGTGGCGGAAAGAATGCCGGCCATCAGATGTAACAGTGTGGTCTTTCCCGAACCACTGGGACCTACAATCACAGCCGATTGTCCGCCTGCCAGATTCAGTTCCGGAATCTGCAGCGAAAACGGACTGTCTCGATAGGTGAATTGAAGTTTACTGATAGAGATCATCGGTGATCCGAGGCGAAAGCGTTTCGACATGTGTCGCACGGATTGCGATTATAGAATGCACCACCAGATTCCTCAGCTATAGCCAGAAAGTTTCTGATGTCTCAGAGCGTCTCTCCCGTTCCGAATGGAAACCCTGCTGTCTCTCCGTACCTTCTGATTCGCGGAGCCAGCGACGCGATTGCATTTTATGCAAAGGTGTTTGGAGCGACGGAGCATTTTCGACTGACCGCTCCCGATGGGCGAATTGGTCACGCTGAAATTGAAATCGCTGGTTCACGACTGATGATTGCTGACGAACATCCGGAAATGGATTTTCTGGGCCCGCAAAGTCGAGGCGGCACGACAGTGACGCTGCACGTCTATCTTCCGGATGTTGATTCTGTGTTCGCCCTCGCGCTGGCGTCCGGTGCCGAGGAACTTCGGCCATTGTGCGATCAGTTCTATGGAGATCGCAGCGGGGCTGTCACTGATCCCTGGGGACATGTTTGGTCACTGGCGTCACGAATCGAAGCCATCACGAACGAAGAAATCCAGAAACGATTTAACGAGCTTTACGCGGACTGATGGACGGGCTCCTGAACCAAAGCCTCCAGCGGAAGCGTTGCTGAAAGAACGCCTGCTCTCCCATCCGAAGCTGCGGGGTCGAAAAATTCAACTCGTGCGGATCGCGCTGCCCGGCTATAAACAGCCGCAGCAACTGATGGCCTGCAGCTATCTACTTTCCCTGGGTGCTGAGTTTGATCTGATCATTAACATCGACGGCTTCAACGAGACCGTTCTGTCTGTTCTTGATAACTCGAACCATCAAACGTCCATCAGCGATCCGCGAGCGTGGCATGCTCGCGATCAGTCGGCTTACGCAGAACTGACGGAACTTGGCCTCCGCGTCTCTGCTGAACGGCGAAAAAGTTTTGTGCAGCATGTCCGGGGAATCGAACTGAAGAAGCGGATGTTGACGCAGATGTGGCTGCCCTGTGGATGCGATGCTCGTTGCAGATGCATCGGCTGGCGACCTCAAATCAGTCCCTTTATGTGGACGTTCTGCAGCCCAATCACTATGTGCCGAACTCAAAACCGCTCAGCCCTGAGGAACTGGATAAGCTCATCGATCCAGCAGGAGAGACGGGCCCGGTGGTCAAACGACTGTTTCCGTTGCTGCAGCAGAAATCCGTTGAACTACGGCAGCAGGGTGTGAACTTTTCGGACCAAACATTGGTATTTGCCGGGTGCTCGGAAAAGCTCTACGTCGACCCATGGTGCCATTTCAACACCGAAGGAAACCGCATCCTGTGTGAATCCATTTCTGCGACCGTTCTTAAAATGCTGGATGTCGACAGAGCCGACATCGAAGGACAAACCGCGAAAGATGGGTAAAACACCGTAGAAATGTGCCGTATTTCGTTCCTGAACGTTAGTGATGTGGGGACGAAAGCCAGATTGTGAACATTTGCCGTTCCGGCTGGGTCTTCCAGTTTGTGTGATTCGGTTGAATCTGCCCAAAATCAGGATCGAATGCAGACCGGCAGAAACATACACTATTGATCCGGCGAGGCAGCTTTTTGCGTGTCATTGCCGGCCAGGGGAACGTCCGAAGAATTTCAAACGGCACCTGCTCCACTTTCCTCACTGCACGTTTGCGGATTGAAGAAAGTCTGCCCGTTGGCAGAGTTGTGCCGGTTTCTTTGTCCAGATGAACATTAAGAACAAGGGTGACGACGTTGGCTACCGTCGAAAAAGCGACTCAGACCATCAATGGGGCTCAGATTCTGATCGAGATGCTCGTCAGACTCGGAACCGACACAATTTACGCCTATCCGGGCGGATGCAGCATGCCGCTCCATCAGGCACTGCGCGAACAGCGTGAAAAGATTCGCACAATTCTGCCGCGCCATGAACAGGGCGGCTGTTTTGCTGCTCAGGGCATTGCTCGGTCCACTGGCAAAGTGGGCGTGTGCATGGCCACAAGCGGTCCAGGTGCCACTAACCTGGTGACCGGCATTGCCGATGCAAAGCTGGACAGCATCCCGCTGATCGCCATCACCGGCCAGGTGCCGCAGTCGGTGATTGGAAGCGACGCCTTCCAGGAAACTCCGATGGTCGAAGTTTGTCGAGCCATCACGAAGCACCACTATATGATCACGAGTATTCGCGACATCGCGAGGATCGTGAAAGAGGCGTTTCATATCGCGTCGACAGGTCGTCCGGGCCCCGTTCTGATCGACGTTCCAAAAGACGTTCAGCTGGATGTGATGCCGCTGGACGAAGTCGACTTTGATCCTGAAATGAATCTGCCCGGCTATCGTCCGGAAGTTCGCGCGATCGCTCCTGAACAGGTGCGTCAAGTGCTGGCGGCCGTTCGTCGATCGAAACGACCGGTTCTTTACGTCGGTGGCGGCTGCATTCAAAGCGAAGCGTCCGAAGAACTCACAAAGTTCGCCTTGAAGACCGGCATTCCTGTTGCCATGACCGTGATGGGTCTGGGCGTTTTCCCAGGGACTCATCCCCAGTCGTTGCACATGCTGGGAATGCACGGAACGGTTTACGCGAATTATGCGGTTGACCAGTCTGACCTGCTGCTGGCCTTCGGTGTTCGCTTCGATGACCGCGTGACCGGCAAGCTGGAAGAGTTCGCCAAACACGGCAAGATCGTTCACATCGACATCGATCCGTCAGAGATTCACAAGAACAAAGAAGCTCACATCCCAATTCACGCGGATGTGAAACAAGCGTTGGTTGCTCTGAATGCCGCGCTGACCAAAGAAGATATTCCTGACCTGACGGAATGGAATCATCAGATTGCCGGTTGGAAGGCCAAGTTTCCTCTGCGATACAACGACGCAGGCGATGCCATTCAACAGCAGTACGCGATTGACGAATTGTGCCGCCAGACTCGCGACCGAGACACTTACATCACCGTGGGCGTGGGCCAGCATCAGATGTGGGCGGCTCAGTTCTACAAGTTCGACAAACCTCGCCGCTGGCTGAGCAGTTCTGGTTTGGGAACCATGGGCTTCGGCCTGCCGGCTGCGATGGGCGTTCAGACAGCTCATCCAGACGCTCTGGTTGTCGACATCGACGGAGACGGCTCGTTCCAGATGAACATCCAGGAACTGGCCACTCTTCATTGCGAGAGCCTGCCTGTTAAAATTCTGCTGCTGAACAATCAGCACCTTGGAATGGTTGTGCAGTGGGAAGACCGGTTTATGTCCGGTCGCCGAGCTCACACATATCTGGGGCCGGTTGATCATCCGGAAGCTCTGGGCGAAGGCGACGGCAGCATGCCGGTCGACACATTCCCCAACTTTGTGGCGATCGCAAAGGCTTACGGCCTTCAGGCAAAGCAGGTCCGCAGCAAAGCCGAATTTCCAAAGGCCCTGGCAGAAATGCTAAGCAGCAAAGAGCCGTACCTGCTGGACGTGATCTGCCCCTACCAGGAACATGTTCTGCCGATGATCCCTGGCGGCAAGACGGTTCGCGAGATCATTATCGAATGATGTCGGCAGTCGCACATTGAACGCACTAAGGCCTCGGGATTTCCCGGGGCCTTTTTGATGGCGTCATGGGTGAACACCAGTTGTACACATGAGTGTACGCAAGCTTCTTCTGTTGGATTTATCCGCCTGCAGGAAACGTTCAACCGGACGAGAGTGCATGGAAGGAGTCGGCATTCTGCAAGATAAAGGGCAGAATAGTGGCAAGGCCGTTCGATGGAGTGCCCGGTGAGAAGTTCGGGGCGTAGATGTCTGTTTCAGCAGTCGCCGCGACGGGAAACCTCTCAAAAAGTGGGCGATTGCCTTACGCCCCTGCTCGCAGTCAGCGTGTTACAAAATGCGAGGCGGAACAGTTCCAAGTCCTGCACCATGACATTTCAATCACGGTTCCGTCTCGGCATTTTATTAGAACCGCACCGCTCTTGGCAAAGAGCCACTCCGATTCCTTCTGCTTGATGCAAATTCCCTGCGATCATTTTGCGAGCGGCAGGGCAGGATCGGTTCCGCGGTCTACGGTGCCTTCGGCGTTGTCTCAGCCTGCGCGTCAGAAACAGCGGGCTTCTGAACGACAGGCGGCAGTGGCTTTCCTTCGGGCATGAATTTCATCGACACAGAGTTCACGCAGTGCCGCGTGTTCTTCTCAGTGTAACCTTCGCCGTCGAACACATGCCCCAGATGTCCGCCGCAGGCTTTGCAGGTAATCTCAGTGCGTTGTCCATCTGCATCCGCCGTTTTTTCAACCGCCCCTGCGATTTCATCATCAAAACTCGGCCAACCGCAGTGGCTGCTGAATTTATGGTCCGACTTGTAAAGCGGAGCATTGCAGCGGCGGCAGATATACGTGCCCGGATCTTTCGTGTCCGTGTACTCGCCAACAAAGCTACGTTCGGTTCCTTTTTCAAGGATCACGTATTTTTCGAACTCTGTCAGTTCATTGTATTCCGTCGGAGCTGGTTCAGCGGGCATCACATCTTCTTTCATTTTTTCTGCCGCGTCTGCCGCGGGTATGGCAGCAACTGTTTCCGGCTTTACAACTGCAGTTGCGTTTGACGCAACGGACTCTGGCCCTTCACTACAGCCGCAAAAAAAAGCGAAGGATAACGGCAGAAGAATAAGTCGATTCATGGTTCTCGTTTTCCGTTCCTTGAATGACAGAGGGCACGTTGTCCACGTGCCCTCGCTATGAATGCTATTTCGAACAGACAGCTTAATGCTTGATAGGAGTCAGCATCACTGACATCATCTTGCCGCTCTCCATTCTTGGTGCCTGCTCGACAGTTGCAATGTCTTCTAACTTCTTGACAACTTCCTGAAGCATTTCCATGCCGCGTTCGTGGTGCGCATTTTCACGCCCCTTGAACATGACGTTGATCTTTACTTTGTCACGACGTGACAAAAAGTCGCGAGCCTGGCGGATCTTGACATCAATGTCATTCTGGCCAGTCTTGGCGCGCAGTCGCAGCTGCTTCAGTTGAGTCTTATGTTGCTTAGGACCACTCGATTTTTTCTGGCGTTCATAAATTACCTTTCCGTAATTCATGATACGACAAACAGGAGGTCGGGCTTCCGGGCTGACCTCAACAAGGTCCAAACCTTCATCCTGGGCCATCCGCAAAGCAATTGCGGTTTCCATTTCACCTAACATCTCACCCGTTGCACTTACCACTCGAATGGGAGAAATGCGAATCCGCTCATTCATGCGCGGCAAATTGCTTTGAGGGGGAGCTGCTGCTGGACGAGATCGTTTAATGATTACCTCCGGAAAGAACAAATCGATCTAACACAATGACCTGCGAAAGGTCACGTCTATGGCGAACCCGAGTGACGAAGCCACTGCGGTTTGATCGCATCACAATACTTCACCACGTTTTTTGCCAGAATTGATCAAAAAAAGCCAGCGTTTTTTCCCTGAACCTCCAGGAATGCCAACATCCACAAAGAACTTCTGGATTGCCTCGGCGAGAACCGGTCACCCTTCGGAGAATGTTTTTTCGGCCTCGATCCGTGCCATTCCGGCCGAATCCGGCCAAATCAAAGTTCGTAGGTCTGCAAAATCCTGACCCCCACATGACGTAGAAGCCCGCCCAGGGATGCCCAGACTGCTCGCTGAAAGACTGGCAGATGCGCAATGTACACAGCTGAATACTCGATCTGTGCCTCCCCGCCCCGGTGCCGCTTGAACTGCGCCGCTCCCGCACTCAGATTTAAAATCCGACCGGTTTCCCTGGCTTCCTGAAAGACGAGCGCGGTCAGCATCCGGTAAAGCCCCAGTTTGCGAGGCAGTGCAAGATCATATCCAATCAAGGGAGTCGTCATTGTTTCACCCATTCCCAGGCAGCCCACAATTCCATCCAGAATGCCGTTCGAATTTCGCAGGCCAATTAACTTCATCAGCCCCGTTCGCTGCCAAAGCCGAATGAGGTCCTCCGTAAACTGAGGATTATGGAGCGAGTATTTCTGCAGATAGAGCTGATCGTAGAGCTCGCGAATGCGGGGCACATCATCAGAAGTGAGTTCCGCGTCTCTCACGACACGGTAGCCCGTCTTTTTGGTCAGCAGGTTTCTGTCAATTTCCGAATTCTGCTTTTGGTGGGCCGCATGCAGGTCAAGGCACAAGTATACCTGACGGCCTGGCAGCAGCAGATAGCCGGCCTCTTTCAGCCGCATGAGCAGAGGTCCGTTGGTCAAGGCGTTCAGAGAACGAAACACAATTGCATGCCGAGGCCATCGCTGCTGCAACATACTCGTCAGCCGTTCCAGCCCGACACCGTCCCATGTTGGATACAGGTTCGTCGACAACAGTCCGTTGTTGACTCCGACCACTCGGTTTATGCGAGCGGCTTTCAACAGCGGAGCAACGGCATGAATCAGTCCCGCAACGCTTCCGCGAATGATCGAACTTCCGATCTGCTGCAGTTCATCCAATGGATAGGTGATCGTGGCATTGTACGGTGAGCACACCCACGAATCTGCATAATTAGATTCGTTAATGGTGACAGGAAAGAAACGCGAGCCAAGACGAAGGATCTGAAATTCCGTCGTCACGTTTGCGACAAAGGCCCGTGAGTCTGTTTCCAGCAGTGCTGTTAGAAACTGGCGTTCACCGACTCGCTCCTTCGGCCAGTCGAACGCATGCACGACGTCTGCGCCACCCAGTGCAATCTCGTCCTCGTGAAGTTCCTGCTGCTTCACGGCAACTGTCCGTTCCATTCGATGTCGACTGTCGATGCGCGAACCAAAGAACAACGGCGACGCATCGCCATGGCTCCCAGTTCCATCAGTGACAGCGGCAACGCAAGCGTGGGCAGTACATCGGAAAGTGAAAACGTTGCGAAGCGAGCCCTGCTCAGGTCCGCAAAATAGTGGCGCACGGAACGACGACGCAGTGCATCAGTGAATCCCCAAAGCGGCATAGCAAATTCAACCATGACTGGACGCGAATCCGTCGGTACCACCAACTGCTCCGCACAACCGACGATGGAATTACCGACCATGGCCTTGATCAATGCGTCGGTTTTACCAAACAGATGCAATCCACTTGTAGCACGGGGATTGGCTTCAATCGCAAACAAATCGGCTTGATCCGTTTCGATCAGGTCGAATCCTATCTGCCCGGTAAACTGCGTTTTCCGGATAAAGGTTTCCACAAACTGCCTTATGACATCTGACTGAACGGGCTCAAAATAAATTCCTGATCCCTGCCCCACACGATAGAGCGACCGGTAACAGACATGTGCCTGCAAAACGCCCGCATGAGCGATGCCGTAGGTGGAATATTCCTGACCTCGAATCCTTCGCTGCGCCACCCATCGCATTTTCGGTGCCGGCTTGATCGAGCTTAGCTGGGCGGGCTGAGGTCCAATGAGTGCTCTCGTGGCAAAACGTGAATAGACCGGCTTGAAAACCCAGTCGATGCTGTCTGTCTGAAAGCCCTGCAACTGATCTGTGCTTTCAATCAGATGCGTCTCGGGCACTGCGGCAAAGGCGTTCCCGGCAAACCGAGAGAATTCGAACTTATTGTGGATCGCATTCAACTTTTCGAAATCATCCACCAACACAGAGCACGGCAACAGATCTCGATACAGACTTAAGAAAAACACTTCTTCGCAGGTCGGAACAATCAGCTCAATGTGGTGAGCGTCGATCATGCTTCGCAGCGCATCAACGAATTGGTCAGGCTTCTCGACAGGTGATGGTAAAAGCTTTCGGCCAGCAACCACGCGAGAGAACATCGCCATTCCGAATCGCAGACTGTCGGCCATAAAGACAGTGTGGCCGGCCGCTCGGCAGCGTCGCGCAAGGTCCAGCGCCGCGGGTGCCCGGGCTCCCATGATCAGAATGTTCATGCTTCCGGTCCCGAACACGTGACTGATCCCACATTCGCATCACCACTCGCCGAGTTGAGCAATCGATCGACCTCCACATCAAAGCCGTACCGAGCTGCAATCTCCGGACAATGCGTGGGAATGATTTCGACATTCGGAAACTGCACGAACACTTCATGCAGTTTCTTCTTGCTGACATTTGCTTCCACCGACGACGCGGCCAGCCACCGAAATCCCGGAGTCAGCGGCAGATCTTCTCGAAACGTGCGGCTGGTCCACACCGCGTCGGCCGCCAACAAACTGCGTCCTTCTTCCCTCTGCAGCAGTAGTCCAATCTGCCCGGCAGCATGCCCGCTCAGATCCAGCATCCGCACGCTTCCGTCACCAAACACATCATGGCTGGAGGTAAACGGCCCGAAGCCTGACCCGTGAAAATTCTCGATCAGCTTCAATCTTTTCTCAAGGTCGTGGGGAAACAGATCGGGCAAGATCGCTCTTTTGACCGCAGCCAGTCCCCGTTTGCCCTGAATCGCCTGCCACGCGGAGGCCGATGCCAGAACCTCGGCATTTGGAAAATCTTTGAGGCCGCAGACGTGGTCCGCATGAAAGTGCGACAGAATAATTCGCTTCACCGAAGCAGGTTCGATTCCATGCCGCTGAAGTACGTTAACAGCCGACAGTTCTGCGGACGTTTCGACAGGTGTGGTCCATCGATAAAGCTTGTAAGGCCATCGCTTTGTCGCTTCAAAAAAGCGAGGGGCGTAGCCCGTATCAAAGAGCGTCAAACCGGCGGCTGGATGGTCAATGATGCCAATCATTGCGTGAAAACGAATGAACTCCGTCCGCGAGGCTCCTTTTTCCGCAAGCCATGCACGGTGCGATGTATAGCCGGTGCTGAACATCCGCAGCTTCACTGTCGTTGCCGTTGCCGTTTCTTCTTTCCTCATGATGGACTCCAGCGTCTCTCGGACCGCATCTGTCATCGAAACGAGAGGACTGTAGTTGAGTGTACTGCGAGCGGCGGACTGATCGAAAGTCTGAGTCCTCGACAACAACCCAACAGCGTACCGAGTCATCACGGGCTCGCCGGGTCTTTGAAAGAATCGATGCTGCCATTCCATGCACGAGGCGGCCGCCATTGCTACTGATTTCGAAACCTTCTTAAGCGGAGTTCTGACTCCCAGTTGATTCAAAACATCATGCAGCAATTGCCACAGCACAACCGGCTCATCGTTTGTGATTGTGCACACGGAGCCCGCGGTTCCCCTGCGCGCCGCAAGAATCAGGGCTGCAATCAGATTATCGATATAAG
>QWOO01000106.1 GCA_003669615.1 Planctomycetota bacterium | reverse complement strand
CTTCACCCCAGCCAATCCGGAAGATGGTATTGCGGTCCAGCGCCTGGCCGGCATGATCGTGCAGAAGCTGCAGGATTCGGACATCTCGCGGGCTCAGTTCAATGACTTCCTCAGCTCGTCTCGCTCGCAGCTCGGCCGGGATGATTTTCAGGTCGCCCATCTCAAACTCGACCGGTAACGTGGGCTGACGTGCGCAGCATCGCCGAGCGACCGCACGTACTCGCGCGATGACCTCGCGAACGCTGAACGGCTTGACAATAAAGTCGTCGGCTCCCAATTCAAAACCGACCAGTCGGTCGAATTCTTCGGCCTTTGCACTGATGAAGATGATTGGGACCTCGGCCGATTGAACACGGATCGCTCGACAAGCTTCATAGCCGCTGCGGCCGGGCATCATGATGTCCAGGCAGACAAAATCGGGAGACTGCTGCTGAAACAGGCGAACCGCTTCGGCTCCATCAATGGCGGCGATGACCTGAAACCCTTCGCCTTCGAGAACCTCTGTCAGGCCTTCTCGCGTCAATCGATCGTCTTCAGCAATCAGTACTTTCATCACATGTCTGCCAACCAGTAAGGTGAGAACTTAGGCTGATCACTATGCAGAATCGTTACCACCGTCACAAGCGACAGCGCATGAAAAAACGTCGCAGTGGTAAACCACAACGACGTTTATTCTAAGTGCGCAAAACAGGACTTGAACCTGCACGGGTGTTACCCCACTAGCTCCTGAAGCTAGCGCGTCTGCCGATTTCGCCACTTGCGCGTGAATGAAGAAGGCGGAGTATACTGTCAGGTGACAGGGACAGCAACTCTTTGGTTCACGAAAAGCTGCATTTGGAAAGTCGGCGTTTCGTGCGGTCGTCTGCTGATAATTCGCGTGCGCCTGCAATTTCTGTGAGATTTGCACCGCCTAGGGTACGCACAATCGCGGCGACAGGCGGCGGATAAAGAGATTCTTGTACCACACGTCGCTGCCGTGATCAGTGAGCATCAGACGGCCCGACGGGTTAGTGCCGAAGCCCTTGTTATCTCTGAATTTGCTGTTTTGAACGGCGTCGTAAAACCGTGCGGAGCAGTCGAGTTCGTCGATGATCAGGTTGCCGTTCATCCAGTGGCGAATACGATTGTTTTGAACAACGATGCGTCCCACATTGAACTGCCCGGCTGGTGCGTATTTTCGCTCAAAGATTGCGTTCGATTTGTCAAACACGTCGTAGAGAGACGCTGTGTAATGCTTCGGATCGAGTAGCGGAAAGGCCGAGTCGTCCTGAATCTGATATTCACAGCCGAGCCAGGAGTTGCCGAATTTCTGCACGCGGTACTTGATTCCGCTGTTTCCCTTTTCTTCGATCCGGTATTCAAACCACAGATCAAAATCCTGGTACTCGTCTCTCGTGAGAATATTGTCGCCTTTGCCTGCAAGGTGGAGCAGCCCGCCAGCTTCTATCTGCCAGCCATTGTCCACTGCGTCGCCGTTCGGCAGCATCCACTGAGAGAGTGAACCGTCCTGAATCAGGTTCGTGTACTGCTGCCCCAGAACGCTGCGCGTACCCGTGAGCAGAAGTAGCAGAGTGCCAACGGAGAGCATGCGGTTCATGAGGGCGTTCTCGTGGTATCAATTGGAGGGAGCAGGAATGAGTCGGCATAGTGTCACGACATCCGCCCGTCACCGCAATCAAAAAGGGACTGCTGGCTGTCCGCATTTAAGAACGGTGCCGCAGCGCGCGATGCGATTGGAATTTGCACGCGAGATTGGCTGCGTAAGGCCTTCCTTTGCGGAACGCTGTGATGCAATGACCCTCGTGCGTTGCGTCTTGATAACGAAACGCCCTTCCCCGTCCACTTCCGGATGCCCCTTTATTCGGCTGGCAGTGGCGACGGTGTATTCGAGTTGGCAGTCTTCTTCGCGAACTCAATGGCGGGCGTCAGCATGGCTTTCAGGAGTTGGACAGCTTCGGTCAGCACGAGCATTCCACTCTTGGGATTTTCTGCAGCTGACTCGACGGGAACAACGATTGCGACCAGTCGGCACCGGGATGCAAGGACGCGAATTTGTGCCAGCTCCAGTTCGTTACCGACGACGATGATGATGCGGCGATCCTGCTGCAGTTGCGGCAATCGGTCGGCGTACCTGAGACTGGCGTCAAAGGTTGTGCTGTCGGTGTCGATGGCAATCTGTGTCGCCGCCGCATTAAGTCCTGGAAGGATCAAGCGGCTGAGCAGTGAGCGTTCACTCTCGTCGCCTGATTTTCCGGAGATGACCAAAAGCTGTCCGTGCTTACTCAGCATCAGTGCGGTCGCCTGTTTGTCGACAGCGCTGATGGACAGGCCTGACGTCTGCTCGGGACTGACCGTGGAGTTCAGAGCCAGAATGACTGGCACGGCGGAATCGGGAAGCGTATCGGCCAGTCGTCCTGACTGGACGGTGGCAATGCAGTATCCGAAAACAGAAAGTACGGCGCAGAGGAAAATGGCAATGCCGGACGAATGCCCGCGAGTTCGTTCGGAGTTGCCGGTGACGACTCCTGTTCCCACAACAATCAGCCACATGACCTTTGTCAGCGGTGCCATGAGTGCCGTTGTTCTGGCGGGTTCCTGCATGTGTTGCGAGACAAGCCAGAGGTCGCGGCCACAGAAAGCTATGAAGACCACGAGCAGGCTTAACAGTACAAGCATCACCGGCGCTGGCAACGCGGGTCTCATGGAGAAAAGCAGCAGCGAAGTGGCAAACATTGTGAAAGCCGCCAGGCTGAGTTGAGGCGTTAAAGGACGCAGGTCGGTGAGCCAGTTGCGGACCAAATCATTGGAATAAACAAAGGGCTCCAGCAGGTTCAGGATGGCCAGAAAGGCGAGACCCAAAGCGGCACCACGGCACGCGGCCATCCAGCCGGGTGCGTTTCTGCTGGCTAGAGAAAGGGCTTTTAACGGTGCGGCGTCCGTTTTCAATCGTCAGTTCCTTCTGAACATGGCGGGGAGTGCCCCGAAAACCTGAAATACGGCCCTCGTGGCCGAATAAAGTCGCGTCGGCCCATATCGTACCCCAAAGCTGCGATCTGAACAGGGGCGCAGGCTGGCAAACTTCGCTCAAAGAGAGGGCGGAGCAGCGGTGAATGCGTTAATATGCCGGACTGAAATCGCCCTGGAAACCGGTGGCTGATTACACAATATTTCTCCAACGGCGAGGCTCTGACGTGCGTATTGTTACGCGGAAAGGGCTTCGAATGCTAAGTATGTCCGAGTCGGACGCATCAGATCAGTCGCTGGACGCTGCGGATTCGCCAGAAAATGGTGAAGCTCCGTCCGCGAGTGAAGTACGTCTGGTTCATGCGGCTCGCAATGGCGACCACGATGCGTTCGGACAATTGGTTCTTCGCTACGAAGCACGTGTTTTAAAGGTTGTCAGGCGTTTTATTCCTGAGCTGGAAATGGCGACTGACCTGGTTCAGGAGTCATTCCTGCGGGCTTTCGAGCGAATCGAGCAATTTGATCCGGCTCGGCGTTTTGGCCCCTGGCTTTTTCGCCTGGCCGTCAATTTGACTTACGATCATCTGCGAAAAGTGCGTCGTCGCGGGCGATGGGCATTGTTTTCAGATGTCGGAGACGATCGCAGTCCAGATCCGGCCGTTGCGGATCCACGAGTAGAACTCGATCTGTCTCAGGAAGTTCAGGTGGTAATGGCTGAGATTCCGGAAGCCTACCGCCAGGTTTTGATTCTTCGGGATCTTGAAGGTTTCTGTACATCGGAAGTTGCTGCGATCACAGACCGCAGTGAAGCCACGATCCGATGGCGACTTGCCGAGGCTCGAAAAATGTTCCGCGAAGCCTGGGAACGGCGAGCGCGTAGAGCGGACAAGACGCAGTTGTCTCAGGAAGTGGACAGGTAAATATTCGTGGCTGTGGGCCGCTGTTGCTGTTACTCGGTTTTGAAATTTTCGGTTCGGTGTGGTTCGGTGGTCTTCTGAAACAGTTTGAGTCGAGGTTGTTGATATGGATTGTGCGGAAGCAAAACACCTGATTCATTTGGATGTCGGCGACGATTTGCGAGTTGACGAAGAGCAGCAGCTTGCCGGCCATATGGGTCAGTGCGGCGAGTGTCGGTCTTATCATTCTGCCATGTCGTGTGCTTTGAATGTGCTGACAGCGTTGCGGCATGTGCCCTCCGAGAACGTTCACGGCTCGTCCGGCAGCCGATCTGTCTGGCCGGCGATTTCTCGCGAGATTCAGCGACGACAAACTGCACCTGCCCGAGTGTCGAAGTTCAATCTTCAGATTGTCGCACTCAGCGTGTGTTCGTTGTCTCTCGCCGTTGTGACCATCGTGCAGAGTCTGTCGTCGATGCGAAGCTCGACGGATTCCGGTTCCTTTGTGCCGGCTCAGCATGTAAGAAATTCAGTCTCCGCTTCGTCGCGAAACGCTTACAATGCTCCTCAGCGTGGAGCAGTGCCTCAATACTTAATTCCCGGCTTACAGCCTGTGGGAACTTCCCGTCCGCAGTCGTTCTGACGCAGAGTGTAGTGTCACTCAATGCCGTTGCGTGTTCTATTGGCTGCGTTTGCCCTGTAGCCGAGTTCGTGAGACCTCGACCTTCTCACGAGTTCCGCTGTGAATCATTCAACAACAGCGTGAAACACCACAACAGAGCTACTTCGGATCCACTGGTACGGGAATGCCAAACGGTAATTGTGATTCCGCAAACGATTGCTCTGTGACAACCCACAATTGAATCTGGGTCTGCTGGAACGAGACTTTCGAAACATCGGCTCCATTAAGCTTTTGCATCAGCGCTGTTCCGTGCAGTCGAGCGGTTGTCTCCATTGACTGAAACATGGGGCTGTCAGGCGGCTCTGGTCCGCCTTCAGCTTCCTCATCATTTCGAGCTAATCGCACTCGCCCGGAAAATTCATCCAGTTCCGCAGTGAAATCCTGGAGAGGAAGTCGGCCTGGGGATTGGGAAGTTGCCGGCGTTACGAGCGGTGCGAATCGGCCGGAGCCTGATATCGTCACAGAATTTTCTTCACCCGCTCCGGTGTCGGGCTGCAGGGTAAGAGTCGTCTTCAATACCCCGAATGCGCCCAGAGCAATACTTGCCTCTCGCTTCGGATACGACACTTTGTCGCCATTTTTTGGACTGCCGATTATTGCGGGCTCAACGGCTGTCCAGAACGGACGTGCAAACCATTCCATAATCACTTCATCGGGACATGATTCGCGTAACAACTGCCAGGCAGTTGGGTCAAGAGCCGACATTGCCGCCAGGAGTGCTTCTTTTTCTTTGGGGTCAATGCTGGTGATATTTCCCAGCGGATCGACCTGCAGTTTTATGCGAACTTCATCAAGCGAACGAACGGCGGGCGAGGACGATTTGATCGCCGCCGGAGCACTGACGCCGGCTTCTCGAGAGACCTTTCGCAGTCGCGCGGAGAAAACAAGATCGCCGGACTTCAATGTTTCCGTGACCTGGTATTCGATCTCAAACCGGTCGCGTGTGTCCGACGTTGTGGGAGGCTGTTCATCAATGGTGACCTCCGTCTGCTTAACAATGAAGACCTGGACCACAAATCGATCGCCCGTGCGAAGGCCCCAGATTGTTGTTGGCAACTTTGCGGGAACGACTTCGTCCGCCAATATCTGTGCCGGAACGATGCCGAGTGTCAGAAGACACAGACAGACAATCACCGAGGAAAGGCGACGAGTGGGCATGAAAGATCTCTCCATGAGCAGAGACAAGGTTCGCATTTCTGCGCACTGACGGACGGCTTTGGTGCCGATTCGAGTGTAATGTGCGCGCGGCTGTCACGACACAAAGACTGACGCAATCTCGTAAAAGATTACAACAGCCAGCACGTCCACCATGGCAGCAATCAGCGGGTTGGACATGATGGCAGGATCCATGCCCAGTCGACGCAGCATCAGTGGGAGCAAAGTGCCTGCAGAAGTGCCCAGGATTACCACGGTAACCACTGTGGTCGCAATGGCCGCTGATTCCGCGAACGTTCGGCCGAACCAGAGCCAGGCAACTCCAAAGTCCAGGGACGCAAGGGCGACTCCCAAACAAAGGCCGATGACAAATTCGCGGAGGATCAGACTGCGGTTCATCGCATTGTCGGTGCCACCTTTGGTTTCTGTCGGCTGCAGCGCGAACATTCGGATGAACAGAGTGGCGGACTGCGAGCCGGCATTGCCGCCGCTTGCCATTACGAGAGGAAGAAACAAAAGAATGAGCGTGGTCAGGCTGCTGAGTCCGACGGGGACACCCTCGTTTGCTCCGGTCGACTGTCGATAATGATCGATCACATGGGCGTTCATCAGCGCCACAATGGACAGAAAGAGAAGCCAGATTCCCCGCTTCCAGAGAATGATCAGCAGAGGCGTCTCTTCATAGGTGTCGCGCAGCGGAGCAACCGCACCCTGCAGATAAGCGTCTTCAGTGGCTTCTTCCTGTACAACGTCCAGTGCGTCGTCGTGGGTCACAATTCCGACAAGTCGGTCATCTTCGTCGACAATGGGAAGAGCGATGAAGTTGTAGCGTCCCAATTCCTGAGCGACCACGGCACGCTGTTCGGACACTTTAAAGCGAATGACATCACGCTGCATGATTTCCGACAGCCGTGTTTCCGGCTTAGCCAGTATCAGCTCGCGCAGTGAAATGAAGCCTTCCAGCTTCCTGGCTTCGTTGATGATGTAGACGTAGTAAATTGTTTCGCTGTTGGGTGCCTGCTGTCGCAGCTGAGCAAGGGCATCGCGAACCGTAATATTTGCCGGCAACGACGCGTACTCGGTCGTCATAATCGAGCCGGCGCTGTCCTCGTCGTAAGAGAGCAGTCGGCGAATGTCGTTGCGTTCGGCCTTTGCAATCAGTCGAAGGACGTCTTCGCGGTGTGTCTCTGGCATCTCGGAAAGCAGGTCGACTCGGTCGTCGGCCGACATCAATTCCAGGAGATTAGACAGGCGAGCCGAATCCAGAAGTTCTACGAGAGCCGTCTGTCGTCGAAGCGAAATGTACTCAAAGATCTCGACTCGCAGGGGCAGTTCAGCCTGATCCAGAATGGTCCAGATCTGAGAGTCTTCGAGTTCTTCAAGGATCTCGGCTACCGCGGCAGGATGCACGACCTTGCAGAATTCAGAAAGTCCACGAAGATCTTCCTCCTCAAGCATTTGCTGCACGTCGGGAAGGATCAGTGTCTGGTAAGCATCCTGCATGGGTGTACTCCGATGCCCGGAAAACAGCGACGGTGACTGCTGTGATATGCCTTTGAAATCAAAGGCAGCATTCGCAGTTGCGGCAGGCAAATCTCAAGTCGCCCCGGTTTCCAGTTTTGCTTTGCCGTGCAATGCAGAAGGACGGTCAAAAAAAAATCCCTGCGGGACAAATATCCAGCAGGGATGAGTGTCAAACCGATGTTCAAAGAACCACCGGATGAAATAAAGGACCTCAGCAAATCATCGCTTGGAGAACTGGAAGCTCTTTCGGGCTTTCTTGAATCCATACTTCTTTCGTTCGACCATGCGGTCGTCGCGGGTGAGAAGTCCGGCTTCAGCCAGTAAGGGATGCCATGCAGGGTTCATGCCCTGAAGAGCACGTGCGATGCCCAGAATGATGGCTCCTGCCTGACCGGTTGTTCCGCCACCCTGAACACGGATGGAGATATCAACCTGGCCGGCCTTGCCAACGACATTCAGCGGGACCATGACGCTTTCGCGATCGCGCTCAATTCGCAGGTACTCACCCATATCGCGACCGTTGATCACGAACTGGCCCGAACCTTCTTTGATGCGAACGCGTGCCACAGACGTTTTACGACGACCTGTACCCATCGCAACGCCGAATCGGTCAATCTTACCGCGGATCGTTGGCTGATAAGCCGGACCAGCAACTGCAGAACTTGCAGCAGGAGATCCCGAACCAATGGTTAGTTCTGGCAGCTGTGAAGAAGGAACTTCGGGCTCAGTTGCCGAAGCGGTTGGATCCATACTCATAGGAGTTAATCGCAAGGAAAAGGTGAATCAAAAATCAGCCGCAGCGGGCTTCAACGCAAATCAGCGGCCGAGATCAACCCTTGATTTTTCGGTCAGGAACCAAGTGAGCCGGGAAAGGCTTTGGCAACTGAGACTGATGAGGGTGATTTGTGCCAACAAATACGCGAAGCTTTTTCAGCATCTGTCGACCCAGCTTGTTCTTTGGAAGCATGCGACGAACAGCTTCGCTAACGAGCATGTCCGGGCGTTTTTCCCATGTTTCAACGGCTGTACGAACTCTGCGGCCACCCGGAAATCCGGTATAGCGGGCGTAATTCTTCTTTGCCATTTTCGTTGTCAGGTAGGGGATGCGAGTGTGCTGCATTGAGTTGCCTGTGAAGCGAATACGCTCGCAGTTCAACACAATCACGCAGTCACCGACATCGACATGTGCTGTGTAAGTCGGCTTATGCTTGCCCATCAGAACGGTCGCAATGCGAGTCGCCAGACGTCCAACAATGTGTCCATCCGCGTCGATAACAAACCAGTCACGGCCTTGTTCGTCGACAACTTCTTTCTTTGCCATCCATGTTTTGCCAATCGCCAGCATGGAACCGTCATCCTTTGGGCCGCCATATCAGGCAGCTATGATCAAATGTTCAGAAACGAATGAGCAGACGCTGAAGCCTGCCTCAGCAGGGAACTTTCAACCGCTTAACCAATGAAACTCGACGGTTTATCGGCCTTGGGCGGAAAGAAGTCGAGCAATCTAGCGAGTTTGAGCCTCTTAATCAATGCTGTGTCGATGAATTCGCAGGTGCTATCCCAGGATCCGAGACTTTCCCCGTGTTTTCACTTGGCACGAGACAGGATCCGGCGAGCGTATTTATTTTTTTTACGCCTTTTGAGTCGGAAAGTCTCTTCCGTGAGACTGGGTAGCTCTGGTTGAGTTGTGAGGAGAAAACGGTCGTTCCTGCTTGCGTCAGAATACCGCCGGGGGCAGCGGGGACTAGCAGAAATGGCTGTACCGTCTGCACTCAGCAATCCGATAACTCCAGTTGAAGGAACGAGGACTGGCGATGTTGCATTGAGGTCTGTCATGGATGGCAGTTTCAGGCAGCGACAAAATTCGCCATTACGAATTTCAGCGATACCGCAATCGCTCGCCAGCCAGCAAGGATGCAAACCGGCGTGATTGCGGCCTGAAGTTCCTCCGCGTGAACGGATTCACTCTTTGGGGGCATGGACGAGATGAAGTTGCCATTTTTGAGGCTTGCTCAAGCCGCTTGTTTCGTTGTTGCAATTCCAATCTTCTTTATCGACGCACAGGCTCAGCTCGTGCCCGGGACGGGCATGAAACTGGATCAGGTTGGCGACGATTTTGAAGACGAAAGCTGGAAGTGGGTTCCTAATGGCGCGAAATCCAGTAGGGAACAGGATGAGCAGGTGCGTTCTCCTACCGGATACTCAACGAACCGCCGCTGGTTCGAAAGCCCGAAGCGTGGCATGCCCGACCACATCGTCCGCGTGGCAACTCCAGAGGGCGGAATTCCGGGCAGCAAGGGTGCTTTGAAGATCCAGACTTTGAATTCAGGTGTTCCCGGCCAGCTCTCGGGCAAGATGGAGCAGGACGACCTGATTATGGCTTGCTCCTCGAAAGTTGGGGCGATTGCTGTCAATCGAAATCCTAACTGCGTGACTCGCGTTTACCTGCCACCTTTTGAGCAGTGGGAGAATCGATCGGGTGCTCATTTTGGCTACCGCGTCGACTTGAAGACAACGATCACTGAGACCGAGAAGAAATTTCTATTCACTTCCAGGAAGCGTAAGCAGGAAGATTACTGGCCAGGCTACTTCATTGAGTTCCACAGCAGTCACGACGGGAAGTTCAAAGAAGATGCAGCTGTGCTGCTCATCCGCGGTAACAACCTTGGACACGAGGTAAAGAGTCTGAAGCTGACTCCCGGCTGGTGGACTTTGGGGATGTCGGTTACCGGCGATGGACGAGTGCATTACTACGGCAAGCAGGGTGTGGATAATCTTACGGCTGCCGATCACCTGTATTCCAGTCTGCCTTATGGCTACGAAGCGGAATACTTTGCGACTCACTTCTTCAACTCTTGTAACCAGAACAATGGGTCTTCCTGGTCGACACCAGTGATTGTGGACGATCCCGCAATTTATGTGACTCGCTGATCCAACATGCGGAGAATGGCTCCGGCTCGAGTTCCTTGGTACACAATTGGCCTGAAGGGCCAGTCACGTCAGCTCGCAAACACGCTGCGAGCTGACGGAAACATTGCGAAGTGCACAATGTGAAGAACTCCTCGTCTTCCACATTGTCTCTTAAATCCGGGTCTGGCATGCCTGACATGCCAGGCCCGGTTTGCGTTGATGGCATTCCGAATGCCATTAACGCTGATGTGCTAACGCTGATGTGCGGCAACCGTCAAAACGATCAGTCCGTTGCCAAAGCCAAAAGACAGGTCACTTGCCGTCGACTTTTGAGTCGTTGTTGGCTTCTGTGAACAGATCGGCTTGCGGACAGGCATGAGCCTTAAAGGCTGTTCCCTTACACGAAGCCCCAGTCTCGAGGCCACTCGACTCTGGTACGCCGCCCATGCCGCGGGACAGTCATTGAACTGGTCCGCTCGAGCGTGTTTGGCAGGCAACAGTTCACTCAGACCCAGCCCCACGTTTTCCGTTTCCGTGCGGGAAGTGAAATCGGTGGCGGTCGGCAATCACGGCTTCGGGCTGCCCTTGGGGGATTCGGATCTTCGCTAATATTTTGTTTCGAATGTGGCCAAGGGATGACCTTTCCGCTGTCAGGACAAGCGTCTGCGACACCGGACATCATGGGAAACGAACGAAGATTGTTTTTTGCGCGCGGCGCATTGCTAATTCCTATTGGTTTTGACAGCGTTGCACGCCCGTTGCCGGGCTACGTTTGCAGACCGGGGCATATTTTTAGTTCTTCCCTTGCTGGTGTGTTTCCTTACCGGAGTAATGTTGAGTCTGGTGACGCCTCCTTCGATTCGAAGTGTCGTGACGAATCCCAATGAAGTTGGTTCGGCCGCAGGGCAAATTTTCGCCTGGGGGACATTTGGAAGTCTTGCGGGAAACTATCTGGCCGGTTTTGTACTTCTAGCTCTGCTGGGTGTGCGAACGATTGTGAATATCACCAGCGTTAGTCTGCTGCTGCTTTCTGTTGTCACGTGGCTTGGCGGAAGACGCTGGAGCTCTGATTCAAAACCTGCGGAACTTCAGAATTCAATCGAGATGGCGAATGAGCCATCCGGAACTTCGGTGCCTGGCAATGCGACGTGGTTTTGGCAGGCGTTGTTGATTGTCTTCGCCTGCAGTTTTGTAACGGGCGCACTCGAAGGAGCGGCATTTCGAATTCTCGCGCCGCTGGTGGGCGTGTCCATGTTTCTGTCGGCAGGGGTTGTCGGAGTCATTTTGGCCGGCATGTCTTTTGGAAACGCATTGGGCGGGAACCTCGCCTCACGATATGGATCTCATCAGGCGCTGCGATGGTCATTAATGGTCAGCGGCATTGCAACGCTTGCTGTTGCTCCATTGTGGAAGCTGGCAGTCAGCAGCGGTTTGTTTCATCAGATGTCGCTCATTCCTCAGATACTGTGCTGGTCATTTTCGCTGTTCTTTCTGCCAGCTCTGGCATTTGGTGATTCAGGATGCGGTGAACGATTTTTCAGTGCCATATCATCTGATGACGGCCGAATACAACTCGCTGATTCAGCGACTGCTGCGGCCTCAGGGCGTGTATCTTCTAACCGTGATCGATGCGATGGAATCCGGCCGCTTTATGGCCTCGGCTGTGCGGACCGTCGAAAAATCGTTTTGTGAAACACGGTTGCTTGCTCCGCAGGAGACTCACAAGCTTCAGGATCGCAGTGTGTATATCATCGCCGGTCGGTTCTCCGAAAACGTGGCGTCGCCCGGACCGTTCAGCGGTTCACAGTCCCCGGAGTGGTGGAGCAGTCGGTCGTCAACTTTTGTCTTCCCGAAGCGGGACGTCGACAACCTGCTGACTCGGCGCGCCAGGGAGTCACCGTTGCTCACTGATGACTACGCACCGGTTGATATGCTGATGACCAGCCATTTCGTGACGTATTCGAAATGAAGAAAAATGCCTGGTGTCCGACTGGAGAATTGTCTACGAGAGGAATGACGAGTCCTTTATGACGCGGTATACTGACCGTTTCGTGCGCTGGGGAAATCCAACTTCCGCACGAATTGATGCGGCCGGGCAAGTGCAGACTCGAAAGACTTCTGGATCTGACGCTGCCGGCTCAGTTCTGAAATTTCTGATCCCCTGGCCTTCGGCTCTCCCATGTCTGCCAATCTCACCGACGCACAGTATGAAGCGGTGGAGCATTTTGAAGGGCCGCTGATGGTGCTGGCCGGACCGGGGTCCGGCAAAACACGCGTCATTACGCATCGCATTGCCCGTTTGCTTCAACGAGGTGTGTCGCCGGAAAATATTCTGGCACTGACGTTCACAAATAAAGCCTCGCGAGAAATGCAGGAGCGAGTGGAAAGGCTGCTGGGCGGGCTGCGAGTCCGAGTGAGTACGTTTCACCGATTCTGCTCGCGTATTCTTCGCCGATTTCCTGAACATGTGGGTTTGAAAAACAACTTCACAATTCTTGATCATTCGGACCAGGTCTCGATCGTGCGGCAGATCATGAAGGAAGAGAAGCTGGACGGTGTCTTTCATGAACCGGGCCGAGTTCTGGGACGGATCAGTCGAGCCCGCAACGACATGATCACATCGGAAATGTTTCGTCAGCAGTTTGAACAGCGTGCTGGCAATCCGCTGGACGCAATCGTGTATCAGGTCTTTCCGCTCTACGAAGCGCGAGTCAGGCAGCAGAATGCGGTTGACTTTGACGACCTGCTGCTGCACGTCGTGCACCTGCTGGAAGACGATGTGCACATTCGCGAGCAGCTGGATCAGTATTTTCGCTTCATCCTTGTGGATGAATATCAGGACACCAATCTGGCGCAGTATCGCATCGTGCAGGCGATGTCGCAGCTTTATCCAAATCTGTGCGCAACGGGAGATCCGGACCAGTCCATCTACGGATGGCGTGGAGCGCGGCCGGGAAACATCACCGCGTTTGAACGCGACTTTCCTGGAACTCATATCGTTTCGCTCGATCAAAATTTTCGCAGCACGAAGCGAATTGTGCACTGTGCGGATCAGTTAATCTCCAACAACCGCAGGCCGCATCGTGGCAAGCTTGTGACAGAAAACCCCGAGGGTGAATCTGTTAGGCTGCTGCTGTATGAAAATGCGGAAGCGGAAGCGGATGGAATTGCATCAGAGATCTCCCGGTTGGTCGCCGCCGGCGGATGTCGGTACTCAGATTTTGCCATCTTCTATCGTGTCAACGCGTTGTCTCGTCTGTTGGAAACAGCGTTGTCGCGTCATGCGGTCCCGTACCAGGTGGCGGCTGGGTACTCGTTCTTTGAACGGGCCGAAGTCCGCGATCTGATTGCTTATCTGCGGCTGATCGAAAACGAATCGGACGATGCGGCGCTGGAGCGAATCATTAATCGGCCGGCTCGCGGTATTGGAAACACAACGCTGCTGAAGTTGAGGAACTACGCTCAGAAGTATCAGATCAGTTTGTTCGCAGCGGCGAGAGAAGCGAAGTCGATTGAAGGCATCACCGGTCGCATTCGCAAGTCGGTGGAAGGCTTTGTCGACCTGATTCAAAAGCTGCATGAACAATCGGCCGACGGGAAAGTCGCGCCGCTGATTGAGCGTCTCATTGCCGACATCGATTATTTGTCACTGTGGCGTGAAGAAGCTGACGAAGTGGATGTGGACCGTGCGGCGAATGTGCATGAACTGATCTCCGCAGCCCGGCAGTACGACGCATTGGGTGAAGATACGGAAGATCAACGTGCGTGGCGGTATCGTACGAGAGACGAGTCGACTGGTGATACCGCTGAGGATAGTGACGAGGCACCATTGCCTGATCGAATGCCTGCGTCCGATGAAGCCGTCGATCGTGAAGAATCGAACCTGCAGGACAGTCGAACTTCCGGTTTGATGGCCGCTGACGAGCATACATCGCTGCAGGGATTTCTGGAGCTTGCGACGCTGGCCAATGAAGCCGACAGCATTGATCAGAGTAAGGGTTCCGTGACGCTGATGACTCTGCACGCGTCCAAGGGCCTGGAGTTTCCATCAGTCTATATCATTGGTCTGGAAAGCGGTTTGATTCCTCACGAACGCGCCGTGCGCGAAGGAGACATCTCCAGCTTTGAAGAGGAGCGCCGTTTGTTGTTCGTGGGTATCACTCGAGCCATGCGGCAGCTGGCACTCACGCAGACATCGGAGCGAACGTTCCGTGGAATGCGACGGGCCACGATTTCCAGTCCCTTTGTTCCGGAGCTGCACGGAGCGATCCAGCGAGAATCTTCGGTGGCAACGCCGCCACCGGTCACTGCAGCTCTGCTGGATCAGCGGCTGGAGCAGGCGCGCAGGCGTTTCGAGGCCGCTCAAAAGGGCGGAGAGCGAAAATTGCTGATGACTGCGGCTGAGCTGGCCGCAAAAAAAGCTGGGTCTGAATCCAGCGAAACGGAAGATTCGCCGCCGGTCATTGCGTTCCGTCAGGGAATGCAGGTGCGGCATCCGCAGTACGGGCGAGGAGTCGTCACGGAGCTGTCAGGCGGATCGCATCGGGCGACAATCACCGTGCAGTTTGATATCGACCATCAGGTCCACACCTTTGTCGCCAGCCGCTGTCCGCTGCAGCCGATCGGTTTGCAGTGATGGACGTTTGGCGGCAACAGCGATAGCATCCGCAAAAATTGTCTGGATTTTCAAACGTGTGATCAAAGAACTCAGCAAGCTGTAACTGCCGTTTGCCTGTGGAAGCAGCCGATTCACGTCGTCCGGCTCATGTGAAATTTCCCTGCACTCAAAAGATCCGATCGTCCATGAACCGTCCACTGACAAGCGAATTGATTTCCCAGCTTCATTCCGGAGCCCTAACCGCGCGACAGCTTGTAGAGAGCAGTCTGAATCGGATTTCGGAACTCAATGGAACGCTCAATGCGTTTGTTGCTGTCGATGCTGAGGGTGCTCTTACGAGAGCCGACGAGATTGATCAAAAACGGAAGTCAGGCAAGCCGCTCGGTCGACTGGCCGGCCTGCCGATGGGCGTGAAAGACAACATGTGCACGCTGGGGATGCCGACGACCTGCGGCAGTCGCATGCTGCAGAACTTTCGGCCTCCGTATGATGCGCACGTGATCGAACGGCTGAAGGCGGAAGACGCCATCATTGTGGGCAAACTGAATCAGGACGAGTTCGCCATGGGCTCGTCGACGGAGACATCGATCTTCGGCCCCTCACGCAATCCCTGGAATACGGCCTGCACGGCTGGTGGTTCCAGCGGAGGATCGGCAGTCGCTGTCTCCAGCGGCATGGTGCCACTGGCTCTGGGCTCTGACACAGGGGGCTCGATTCGACAGCCGGCCAGTTTTTGCGGCGTCACGGGCATGAAGCCGACGTATGGTCGAGTCTCCCGCTATGGACTTGTCGCCTATGCCAGCTCGCTGGATCAGATCGGTCCGCTCGCCGGTGACGCCGAAGGTGCGGCTCTGCTGCTGGAATGTATTGCCGGGCATGATAAACGCGATTCCACTTCGCTGCCTCTGGAACGACCAGCGTGGACTACTGAGCTGAGTCAGCCGCTGAAAGGGTTGCGGATCGGGATCGCCGACGAGTATTTTACAGAAGGACTGGATGCAGAAGTTGAGCAGAGTGTTCGGGAGGCATTGAAAGTTTTCGAAGCGGCCGGCGCCGTTGTGAAGCCCGTTTCGCTGCCGCATTCAAAGTATGCCGTCGCGACGTACTATTTGATCGCCTGCAGTGAAGCGTCCAGCAATCTGGCGCGTTACGACGGCATTCACTACGGTCACCGCGCGGACAAGTTTACCGACCTTGTGGATCTTTATTGTCAGAGCCGGGGCGAAGGCTTCGGAGAGGAAGTCAAGCGGCGGATCATGCTGGGCACGTACGCGCTGTCGGCCGGCTATTACGATGCGTACTATTTAAAAGCTCTGAAAGTCCGTCGACGGATTCGTGAAGATTTTGACCAGGCATTCGCATCCGTCGATGTGATTGCCGGGCCGGTCGCTCCCACCGCCGCGTTTCGTCTGGGTGAAAAGCTTAACGATCCGCTGGCCATGTATTTGGGAGACATCTACACCATCAGCACAAACCTCGCCGGTCTCCCTGGGATCTCTGTGCCGTGCGGCTTCACGTCGGCAAAGCTGCCCATCGGCCTGCAGCTTCAGGCCCCGATCCTGGAAGAATCCCGTCTCCTCCGCCTGGCTCACCAGTTCCAGCAGACAACGAACTGGCATCGCGAAACGCCGGCGTAACGAGTCTTGTACTTTTTCAACACTTGATTTTGGGATTCGTCGTGTAGCCGTCCATTCTGCCGTGAAAACCGGGGTATTGTAGAAATGAGTTGTGTGATACATCGCGTTTCATGGGCGGAAGAGCAAAACGACCGAGTTACGCGGAGTTGGCAGCAATCGTTGTCGAGTTGCGTGCGGAGGTTTTGCAATTG
>QWOO01000308.1 GCA_003669615.1 Planctomycetota bacterium | reverse complement strand
GACTTTGAACTTCATTTCTTCAGCAGCACGGGCATCCAGACGATGGCGTTCGGCGATGTCCGATTCCATCTTCAACTGGGTCTGTTTGCTTTCCGTCACATCGGACGCGTACTTCACGAACTTCTGCAGCCGGCCGTTGACATCGTAGATAGGGTTATACGATGCCTGAATCCAGACTTCACGACCGGCCTTGCCAACACGTCGAGCGAGGCCCGATTGATACACGCCTGCCTTCAGGTTGGTCCAGAACTGACGGTACTCAGCACCAGCGACGGTTTCAGAATCCACAAACATCGAGTGATGCTTGCCGATGACTTCTTCCTTCGAATATCCAACAGCGTTCAGGAAGTTTTCGTTCGCCTTCAGAACGTTGCCATTCATGTCGAATTCCATGGTGGCCTGAGCCTTATCGATGGCGGCCAACTGGCCTTCGTAGTCCGCATTTCGCAACTTCGTGGCTGTTATGTCAGTGGCGTATTTCACGACCTTGAATGGTTTGCCGTTGAGATCGTTGATGGGGTTGTAAGACGCCTGAATCCAGATCTCTTTTCCACCACGCCCCAGACGCTTGAACTCACCCGCACTGAACTCGCCGCTGTTGAGCTGAGCCCAGAACTGTCGATACTCAGGGCTGGCCACATACGCCGGTTCGACAAACATCGAATGGTGCTTGCCCTTGATCTCATCCAACGTGTAACCAAGAGTCTTCAGGAAGTTCTCGTTGGCTGTCAGAACACGACCTTCCAGGTCAAACTCGATGGTCGCCTGAGACTTGCCGATAGCAGCCAACTGGCCTTCGTAGTCCGCATTTCGCAACTTCGTGGCTGTGATGTCTGTTGCGTATTTCACAACCTTGAAAGGTTTGCCGTTACCATCGACAATCGGGTTGTAAGATGCCTGAATCCAGACTTCTCGACCGCCCTTGCCAATCCGTTTGTATTCGCCTGCGTCATATTTGCCTTCATTCAGGTTGGCCCAGAATTGACGATACTCGGGACGAGCAACTTCAGCCGGGGATAAGAACAGGCTGTGATGCTTACCTTTGACTTCTTCCAGTGTGTAGCCAAGCGTCTTCAGGAAGTTCTCGTTGGCCTGCAGCACCGTGCCGTCCATGTTGAACTCAATCACAGCCTGAGCCTTGTTGATCGCGGCCAGTTGTCCAGTGCTGTCACGGAGAGCCGTGACATCGCTCCACTCAAGGGAGAACCCAGTTGGCTTGCCGGACGGATCCTTCACAGGAGTGACCTGAAGCTGAATCTTGGCATTGCCGACAGTAATGTCCGTCTTCAACGGAAGATTGCGAGGGTCCGCCAACAGCTGACGCTGATGCGACGGAACCTTGTGGAACCTGTCGATGCATGTGCCGATGATATTTGCCGGATCGAAATCCGGCCAGAGCTTTCGAAAGCTCTCCGCATGATGGGCGAACAGATCCATCGTGGCCTTGTTCACGTACTGAACGATGAAATTGATATCCACTACCATGATCGCACTGGCAACCCGATTCAGCAGATCCTTCTGTGCGGCTTTGCTTTCGACGTTCTCGGTGTTCAACTGCACCAGTTTGCCCAGCATCGAGTTCAATGCCACTTTGCCGCGGTTCAGATCGCCAGGCGCGTCGTCAGTCAGCACTTTCGAGTAGTCCTGATCGGCGGCCGCTTCCATCGACCGAACCATCTGGGAGATGGAACCATCAAGCGTCCTTGAAGCTTCGCTGAGTTCCGCTCCCATCAGATCGATTTCATCACCGCCGCGAACAGTCAGTCGCTGCGAGAAGTCTCCCGCCGCGAGGGCTTTCGCAAGCTGCCGAGTGGCAGCGAGGCGTCGAGTTGCGTTTCGGCTTGTGATCCAGATCACGCCGCCGATCGTCCCGCAGACAAAGACGGCCAGCAGGTTGGTCCACCATGCGGAAGCTGTCAGTGTCGATTGGGCGGAGGCTTCCTGATTCTTGTTGTGCGCTTCGGCCAGCTTGACGACTTTGCTGATCGCAACGAAGTGTTCTTCGTACTTGGTCTTGAGTTCACCACCTACAACAGTGCGAGCGTCGTCAAATTTTCTCTCCCGAACCATCGGGATAAGTTTCTGATCGACAATTTTGTAACAGTCTTCTGCGGTGGAACGGGCGTCGCCGAGAAACGATTCGCGGAGTGTGCCTTCCGGCAGAACTTTCGACCAGTGCTCCATGCGTTGCTCAAAAGCTGTCTTATGAGCTTCAAGCACTTTGATCAGTCGGTCCGCTTCAACTACGTCTTCCGCGTCTGCCAGTGCATGAGACGTCAGATAGGATTCAATGATGAATGCGGGCGGAGGCAGAATGTCGGCCACCAGATCTTTGCCGGAAGAAATCTCGCTGTACATCGGCCCGAGAATGCGAACTTTATTCAGCGTCTGTCTGTTGAACAGCGAATTCACAAAGATCAAAGTCAGCAGGAACACCGTTAGCAATGTGAGCTTTGCACGTATGCTGAAGTTTCGAATTACGTTCATGGACGCCACCTTATTTGTGTCAGTTTCGAAGGGAAAGAACTTGAAGACGACCGAAGGTCAAGGTGACAACTCAAGGTGACGATACAAGGTGACGACTCAGGGTGTTTGCGTTGCTTAAACGGGAATTAGTGATTTCTGCCGATCAGGCATTCACCAGCTCGGAGGCATGATTAAGTGCCGTTACCGGGGGATGGTTTTTTGTCGCCATCGCACTAATTCCATTGATGTCCAAAATTAGAGCCACTCGGCCATCACCGAGGATGGTTGCTCCAGCCACACCCGGTACCTTTTGGAAGTTGGCTTCGAGATTTTTGATAACCACTTGTTGCTGGCCAAGAAGCTCGTCCACTGCCAGCGAATATTTGCGGCCTTGATCTTCGACAATGACCAAAAGATTGCTGTCTGTGGCGTCGTGGCTGTGACGCAGGTTCAGAATGCGATCGAGTCGCAGCAATGGGACGATCTCTCCTCGCAGAGTGATCACTTCTCCCTTCGAAAGGACGGACTTGATATCCCGGCCTTTCTGATTGATCGATTCGACAACGGACAGCAGCGGAATGACGTAGCTGTCATTGGCCACTCGAACCAGCAGCCCGTCCAGAATCGCCAGAGTCAGAGGCAGTCGGACGATCATCCGGCAACCTTTCCCCTTCTGCGATCGAATCGAAATGCTGCCCTGCAAGGCTTCGACGTTTCGACGAACGACGTCCATCCCGACGCCTCGGCCCGAAACATCCGTCACCTGCTCTGCCGTCGAAAATCCGGCGGAGAAAATCAGTTGGTAAATTTCTTCGTCGGACAGGTTGTCGTGCTCAGACACGATCCCGCGTTCGATGGCTTTGCGAAGGATGCGGTCTCTGTCGAGCCCCTTGCCGTCGTCCTGAATTTCGATAATGAAGTTGCCGCCCTGATGGTAGGCCTTCAGGCAGATCGTCCCTTCCGGAGGCTTTCCGGCCGCGATGCGTTCTGCCGGAAGCTCAATCCCGTGATCCACCGAATTGCGAACCATGTGCAGCAGTGGATCGCCGATCTGATCGACGACGGTCTTGTCGAGTTCTGTATCTTCGCCCTCGGTTTCCAGATGAATCTGTTTGCCGAGTCGATGGCTGAGGTCTCGGATGATGCGAGTCATCTTCTGGAACGATGCTGCAATAGGCACCATCCGAAGTGAAAGGCTCATTTCCTGGAGATCGCGAACGATCTTGCCCAGTTGAACCAGAGCAGCGGATTCCATATCGGGATGAAATCGACTCCAGTCCTGTTCGACCATCGACGTGCCGATCACAAGCTCGCCGATCTGATTGATCATTTTGTCCAGACGTTCGCGATCGACTCGAACAGTTTCGCTGACCGACGATGCTGCCGAATTTGACCCGGCCGGCGCGCTTTCGGTCCGTCGTTCTTCTCCGGTACGACGCTCCACCGCTGGCACCGAAGCCTCGGATGTTTTCGCCGCCGTCTTGGCGACCGTGACTTGCTGTGGCGCTGCTGAATGCGATTTTTGCTTTTCAGCAACAGCGGCCGCAGGCGATTGTGTGCTGACTGAAGCATCACTGATCAATTGCGGCGGGCCCTCGTTCGCGGTCACCGCCTTTATCTGCGGAATGCTGTCACCGTCGACGAACATAAACACGTCCAGGAGACTGCTCTCCGGACTGGCGGTTGTCAAAAACGCATCCCAACCTACGTAACAGGCTTCAGGATCGAGCGCCGCGAGCCCCGGCACTTTTGACACATTGGCCTCGATACTAAAGCCACTGCTCATTTTCTGGAGTTCATCAATCAGGAACAGTGGATTCTGTCCAAAGTGGAAGAATGCTCCGGAGGGATTGAACTGAAGTCGATATGTCTGATCAGAAGCTGTCTGTCCCGCAGCATATGGTGTCGCGGTCACAGCGGCCGCAGCCGGCGATGAGACAGCGTTTCCGGAATACTGCTGCAGAGCGACAAAGACGCTTTCCGTCTGGACTGGAACCGGCGTGCTGCTTTTTTCGGACTGAATTAGCCCGTTGAGAACATCTGTTGATTTCAACAGCAGTTCGCAAAGTTCAAGTGTAGGAAGCACTTCGCCTTCACGCATACGATCCAGCAGGTTCTCGAGTACATGCGTGAATCGAGCGACCTGGTCCATGCCGAACGTCGAACTCGCACCCTTGATACTATGTGCGGCACGAAAGATTGTGTTCAGCACTTCACGATCGCCGCCGGAAGTTTCCAAAGCGAGAAGCCCGGCTTCCATGCTCTCAAGATGCTCGCCGGCCTCTTCAAAGAATGCACTTCTGAATCGGCTCAGATCAATTTCCATAACAATAACTCCGAACCATTAACACGGTATTGAGCAAATGGGGGACAGCGCAGCACTTCACACTATCACGCACGAATGCGAGATACGCACTTCTGCATCAGGTACAAGGCATTGCGCCTAACACTGCAGGACGTGTGGTCCTAGTGCACGACTTTAGCGATGACGCCAAGAAGCTGCTCTGGATTGAATGGTTTCACCAGCCAGCCGGTGGCTCCGGCCGTCTTGCCTTCCTGCTTCTTGGAATCCTGAGATTCCGTAGTCAGCATCAGGATGGGCGTGAACTTAAAGTTTGGCAGCTTTCGCAGTTCGCGAATCAGCGTTATGCCGTCCATCACGGGCATATTCAGGTCCGTGACGACCAGGTTGACGGCCTTGCCGTTCACCTTTCCGAGTGCGTCTTTACCATCCGAACCTTCGATGACCTCAAAACCGGCAGACTGCAGAGTGAAAGCCACCATCTGCCGCATAGATGTAGAGTCATCGACGACCAATGCCATTTTTGCCATGTCACTTTTGCTCCTAGAACAACTCGACAGAACCGAAGTCTGAGTTTCCGCCTTCTGGGGCGGCAGTGTTAGAAAAACGAATCAGTTCACGTTCCGATTTCATCGTGCTTCGTGACTCAAGCCAGCGACGCCAGTCGCCGACTCTTGCCTCTGTTCGCTCCGGTGAAGTTGCGCGACTGTACGGACTAAGATTTTCCTGCAGCGCCTGCAACGCTTCAATCACATGATCGATGCGTTGATTGACCCGGTCCTGGAACTGCAAAGCCATGACCGACCGTCCAATTTCCTGTGTCAGGGACTGACTGACGGATTCAGTCTTATGCAATGAGTCCGTCATTCCGTTGTGCAGTCTGCCCAACTGGTCAAGAAGCACGGTGACGCGATCACTGCTTGTACGAGCCGTCTCTGCGTCGACAAGAACGCGAGCCTGCAAATCAGCAGAGACAGATTGCAGAGAGGTGTCGAGTTGTCCTGCTAGTTTTCTGATGGATGCACTGGTCTCTGAAGCATGCACGCCCAAATTTTTTGTTTCGTTGGCGACAACGTTGAAGGCGTCTCCGTGGCTTCCGGCTCGAGCCGCTTCAAGTCGTCCGTTGTGTCCTACGATGCGGGCCTCCTCCTCGATTTTCTCAACCTGCCTGAGACTTCCATCCACTCGTGAAAGCACTTCTTCCAGTTCCTGAATGCGTCCCGATAACCGAGATGACAGTTGACCGGAGTCCTTAACCGCGGCCAGCAGTCCATGAATCACATGGTGAATTTCCGAAATCGTCTGGTCAGCACTGACGCCATCTCCGGATTCCAGACCACAGCGGACCAGTTGAACGGATTCTTTGGCTCGCGCTGCGATGCCACCGAACCCGGTGCTGATTTCTAATACTGACTGCTGCAGATCGGAGGCCGTGTCACGCAGCTGCTGTGACAAGGAATCCAGCACGGGCAGCGTCGCCGCTACTTCGACCGGATCGGCGCGACGAGCCAGGCGAGGTCGTTCATGCATGGAGTGCGTGCGGCCGTGAGAAGCAGTCCCGCTCGGCAGGTCGTCATCCTGATAACCTGCGGATTCATTTCTGAACCGAGGAATCAGCGACTTAAGACAGTCTGTAAAGCTTGATGTGAATAGACTCATGGCGGCGCAGTGCATAGGAGATAAGCAGGACAGAATGCTCTTCGCGGATGACTAAGCGGCCTCGAGAGACAAAGCTGACGACAGACCGGCGACGTTCAGCCAGTGTGTTGCGCAGTCGCTGTTCTCTCCCATGCGGATGCGGACGGCTGTTGTTTGATCTTTTTGAGCGGACAGCAGTATCTGCATGATCGAGAGATCAAATGCGATCACATCTTGAAGGATCACATCTACCCGCGGATACTTCTCAACGACGCACAGCAAAGTCTGGTGTACATTGGCCGCGTGAGTGACACTCAGGTCTCCGCCCAGACGGATCTGGCAGGCAGAGTTATCGCCAGCATCATCCACAACACAAATGAGACTGCTCATTCATGAGCCCTTCGGATTACATCGCCTTTGGTATTGATCTCACAGCTGCGTTGACATTGATGATCAGTTAAAATCGAAGCGACGAGGCAAAGCTTGCGGATAATCCTGTCGTTATTGACAAATGTATCCATCGTAATTAACGACGTGTTCGGATCGTGAAACATGCACAAGGCATGACTAGGGCACAACCCTTATAGCGCTGCTCCATGATATGAACAGACGCATTTGTGTGGGCGGGATTACTAGCATAGGAGCATTTGTCATGCTGAGAGAAAACGTTCCACGGGACTTTGTCAGGCCGTCGTTTGTAGGCTGAACAGCATTTTGAGTACCATCCGGATAGGTGCCTTCTCCATCGTTTTTTCCTTCGGAGCTTTCTGGAATGCGGTCCCGCTTGTTTCGTGTCTGGATGCTGCTGGTTTCTTTTGCGTTGAGTTCAATTCCCTCTTTCGCACAGCAGCCGACTGACGACCCGTTTGCTTTGGGGGTTCGAACGACAGAACCGCTGACTCCGGAGCAGCAGCACCCCACGTTTTCCCTGCCACACGGATTTTCGATCGAGCTGGTTGCCTCGGAGCCCGATATTGCGAAGCCGATGAATCTGGCCATTGATGCGAAGGGACGACTCTGGGTCAGCAGCTCGCTCGAATACCCATTCGCTGCCGCGGCTGATGTGAAACCTCGAGATACCATTCGCATTCTGGAAGATACCAACTCGGACGGACGTGCGGATAAAGTCACTGTCTTTGCCGACGAGCTGAATATTCCGATTGGTTTGATCCCTTACCGCGACGGAGTGATCTGTTTCAGCATTCCGAACATCTGGTTTCTGCGTGACACGGATAATGACGGTCGCTGTGACAAACGCGAGATCCTTTATGGCCCGTTCGATACGACTCGCGATACTCACGGGATGTGCAACGCTTTTCGACGCGGGGATGACGGCTGGATCTACTCGTGCCACGGCTTCAACAATCGTTCTGAAGTCGCCGGTCGCGATGGCCATCGCGTGGTGATGTCGTCGGGCAGTACATTCCGTTTCCGCCCGGATGGCTCACGCATTGAGCTTTATACTCAGGGGCAGGTCAATCCATTCGGTATGTCGATCGATCAGTTCGGTGACATTTTCACCGCCGACTGTCACACCAAGCCGGTCACGCTGCTGTTGCCCGGCGGATGTTATGATAGCTTTGGCAGGCCGCACGACGGCCTCGGTTACGTCCCCAACGTGATGGAACATTTGCATGGTTCCACCGCTATTGCAGCACTGGCTTTGGGTTCCCATCTGAGTTTCCCTGCGGAGTTTGCAGAAAGTACTTTCGATGGCAACGTGATGACGTCGCGAGTCAATCGGAACAACTTGAAACGAACGGGTTCCAGTATTCGAGCTGTCGAACAACCGGACCTTCTGAGCTCTACCGACCCGTGGTTTCGGCCAGTGGATCTGGTCGCGGGGCCAGACGGAGCACTCTATATTGCCGACTTCTACAATCGAATTATTGGTCACTATGAAGTCGATTTGCAGCATCCAGGCCGCGACCGGTACCGGGGCCGTCTCTGGCGAGTTCGCTCGCCGGCACACGAATCGAGCACACGAGGACCATCGGGATACGGCCAGGATTTGTCCGGACAATCCGTGAATGCGCTGGTTGAAGTCATTCGCACGGCTCCTGAAATGCAGAAACGTCTGGCTCGCGATCTGTTGGCTGACGACTTGACTCCGGCGGCAACTGAGGCATTGCGGAAGCATACCGATCACGCCGATTCGGTCGTGCGACGGTACGTTCTGCGGCTGCTCACACTTCGCAATGACGAGGCCCTCGGTCGAATCGAAAAAGCCGCTGGTGACACGGATGAAGCCGTGCGTGTGCATGCCTTCCGTGCTTTGCGGGAGCTGCCTCATGCAGAGGAGAATTCTGAAGCGACTGCTATGATTCTGCGACGTGGATTCGGAGACCTGTCCGCGTTGGTCCGTCGTGCCGCAGTGGCCGCTTCGTCTACGCAGCAATCGGAATCACTAATTCTTCCGTTGTTGCGTACTCTGCACACAACAGATCTTGCCGACGTGCATTTGAAGCACTCGACTCGAATTGCATTGCGTGATCATCTACAGAATGAACAATGGTTCCGGTCCATTGCCGGACAGGCTCGATTGTCGATGGATCGGCTGGTGCTGGCGGATCTGAGCCTTGCGATTAAGACGCCGGCGGCCGCCGAATTTGTGGCCAAAAATATTCAGTTTCCTGGAACAGCTCAGCCCGGGCGATTGGCCGAGTACCTGCAGTTCGCGGCCGCCCATGTTTCATCTGAAGCGGCTGACGGGGTGGTGATCGCTGTCCGCGATCGATTTGCGGGTGATGCGGAACTGCAGCGCAAGCTGCTGGAATCGATGCGCCAGGGTTTCGCTCAGAGAGGTCAGCAGCCGCCAGCCGCCGTGCGTGCCTGGGCGATGGATGTTGTCCTGAATCTTCTGCAGATGAAATCGGCCGAGGACTTCAACGCGTTGAACGTCCTTCCTGCCGTTGGATGGAGCCACCTGCCGCACCCGGATGCTCCCAGCTCAGACAACTGCTGGGGCACAACTGTTTCGCGTCAATCGGCCGACGGTATTTCCGGGGCCGCAATGTTCAGCAGCTTTGAGATGGGCGAAGGACGGACAGGGATTTACAGGTCAGCCACATTCGAAACCGGCAATTCTCTTTCGTTCTTCATCGCGGGTCACGACGGAATGCCCGATCGGCCATTGAAGAGGGCAAATTTCGTGCGACTGCGTGACGCAGACAACGGTGAGCTGCTGCGTGAGGCGTCACCACTGCGAAACGATGTGGCTCAAAAGGTTGAATGGAACACTGACGACCTGAATGGACGGCGCGTGGTCATTGAACTTGTCGATGGAGACAACGCCTCGTCCTACGCATGGCTTGCCGTCGGGCGCTTTTCTAACGCACGACTCAATCCTTCGGATGAAGAAAATCGCCGCATCGCCGCCGCAGCACTTACAGGAGACTTCGCACTGAACGAGCTGCGTCCGGCGCTGGCGCATCTGCTGACTCAGCCGTCAACGTCTCGCTCCACGCTTTCCTCCATCGCAGTTTCAATTCTGAAACTGAAATCCGATTCTCGCCTAGCCGCGGCCGGGTTTATTCCGTCAATCGCCGGCGCGCCTGACAGCCTGGTGCATTCCGCAGTGACTGTCATTGCTAATGATCAGCCCGATGCAACAGCGTCGTTGCTGGAGTCTGCATTTCAGGTGGCCACGTCCGCTGAGCAACTGCTGCTGGCTGAGCAACTGGCTGCGGATGTTGTCGGTGCGGAAGAATTGCTGCGTCTGATGGAACAGGGAAAGGCATCTGCCCGATTGCTGCTGAAGCCGACAATCCAGCAGCGTCTGAAAGCCATCTCGACGGAATCCCTGACGCAGAGAGCCGCCGTGCTGGCGGAGAAACTGCCGAGCGAAGAATCAGTAGTGGAAAGCCTGCTCACAAGTCGCCGCGCATCTTTTGCTCAGGCGGCCGGCAATCCTGAAAATGGACGAGAGTTGTTTAAGAAGAATTGTCAGGTCTGCCACCAGCTCGCCGGGGAAGGTAAGCAGGTCGGCCCGAATCTTGATGGGATCGGCAACCGGGGACTCGATCGAGTCCTCGAAGACGTCCTTGCCCCCAATCGCAACGTTGACGTGGCATTTCGCACAACGACCGTTGTCACCAACGAAGGCAAAGCATTCAGCGGCCTGTTGAAGGAACTGGAAGGCAATCGCGTGAGCATCGTCGACAGCCAGGCCAAAGAAACGATCCTGCAGAGCGACATCATCGAAGAACGGCTGGCGTCCAACCTTTCGCCAATGCCGTCCAATCTTGTGGAAACTCTGAAGGAAGACCAGCTTCGCGACCTGATCAGTTTTCTGCTGCTGCAGAGGAAAACTGTAGAGGCGGCTGCACCTTAGATCGATCCAGCAAACTCGCGGGTTAGCCGTAGTGAGGTGGTCCAGGGACGCACCTTGCTCGGCTTTTTTTATGCCTAACTAAACCGTAGCTGGATTCGTGAGAGTTCAGAAACAACATCGAATTCTCGCGAATTCGGCTACGCGCGAAACTTTTGTTAGCGCTTCTTCGTTTAAGAGAACGGTCAGCTGTTGACGCTCCGTCAAAACGGGGAGGTTGTCATCTGCTCATCCGCCTTTGATTGGGAAAAAATGCGTTTTCGTGGGGAACTCCGGCCAGTAGCTTGCTGGGCCAGCGGAGTCAGGTAATCGTATGTGTCCCAAAGATTGGCCGCGCCGCGATTCCGTGGCCGACAGTCGTCCATTTCCTGTCTCGTTGTGCTGGACATACCTGTCTTATGAGTACCTCTCGCCCTCTGCGTGCACTTGTCAGTGTCAGTGATAAAGCCGGTCTGGAACCATTCGTTCGCGGTCTAACCGCGCTGGGTTTCGAGATCCTGTCGACAGGTGGAACACGCAAGTTTCTCGAGCAGGCCGGGATTCCGGTGATTGATGTCACCACTTACACCGGCTTCCCCGAGATCATGGACGGCCGCGTGAAGACTCTGCATCCGAAAGTCCACGGTGCGATTCTGGGACGTCCAACTCTGGCGTCAGACGCTTCCGCCATTGACGCGCATGGAATCATTCCCTTCCAATTGGTTTGCGTGAATCTGTACCCGTTTGAGCAGACTGTTGCCAAGCCACACGTCGAGTTTGACGAAGCCGTCGAGAACATTGATATCGGCGGACCGTCCATGGTTCGTTCAGCCGCGAAGAATCACGCGCATGTGGCGATCGTGACTCAACCATCGCAATACAACGAAGTGCTGGAACAACTGCGAAGCGGCTTGATGAACGAAGCTTTTCGTCGCAAACTGGCGGCGGCCGCTTTTGAACTGACTGCATCGTACGATCGAGCCATCAGCGATTACATGGCGAAGATTGTGACAGAAGAGTCCGGCCAGACCAGCGCCTTTGGCCAGCGAGTTTCGCTGACGTACAAACTGCAGCAGGAACTGCGATACGGCGAAAATCCTCACCAGCGTGCTGCCTTCTATGTCGAAGACCGCCCGTCCGCGACATCACTGGCGAGCGCTCGGCAGCTGAATGGTAAAGAGCTGTCCTATAACAATCTGCTGGATCTGGATGCCGCGAAGTCGATCGTGTCTGACTACCAGGAGCCAGCGTCGTGTGTGATCAAGCACAACAATCCGTGTGGATGTGCGATCGGCGAGACTCTGGCGGATGCCTTCGAAAAATCTTACGAAGGAGATCCCGTCAGCGCTTTTGGTTCGATCATCGGCCTGAATCGCCCGGTGGACGCAGCGACGGCCGAACGCATGTGTGTGCCAGGTCGCTTTATCGAAGCCATCATCGCACCAGGTTTTGATCCGGCGGCGATTGAAATCCTGACGACCAAACCAAAGTGGAAGTCCAATGTGCGATTGATGCAGGTGGAGTTCTCTGATTCCGATCGCGGGGCTCCCGACTATCGCCGAGTCAGCGGAGGTCTGCTGGTTCAGGATCGTGACGATCTTCCCCAAATTGATACCGACTGGAAAGTGGTCACAGAGCGACAGCCCACCGCTCAGGAACTTGTCGACCTGAAGTTTGCCTGGGCAGTGTGCCGGCACGTGAAATCCAACGCCATTGTTTTCGCAAAGGAC
Organism: Planctomycetota bacterium; assembly: GCA_003669615.1. GTDB lineage: Bacteria > Planctomycetota > Planctomycetia > Planctomycetales > Planctomycetaceae > SXXK01. Next base: position 4,161 of record QWOO01000308.1, on the reverse strand, counting down.
GGAATGCTGCTCGGAGCCGGGGCCGGGCAGATGAGCCGTCTCGATTCTTCGATGATTGCCGCCTACAAGGCCGGTGACCGAAGCCAGGGCGGCGTAGTCGCTTCGGATGCATTCTTCCCGTTCCGTGACGGCATCGACGCGGCCGCGAAAGCCGGAATCAAGGCGGCCATTCAGCCGGGCGGTTCAAGAAACGATGACGAAGTAATTGCGGCCTGCAATGAGCACGGCATTGCCATGATCTTCACCGGCATGCGGCACTTCCGACATTAGACCCGGCTGGTTGAAGGTCAAAGTGCAACAGAACGCATGACTCGGTCCCATAAACGGACAACCGGATCAAGCGGCAGCGGCGGGACCAGCGTGCAGTTCGGGTCGGAACATGTTGCCACTCTTTCCAAATGAGATTTCCAGGCAGTCAACGTTCTGCAATTGCTTATGTCGAGACAAATTTGGATCCAGTCTGCTGCGGAGCGTGGTAGGTTTCCGAAGTCGCAGGTTCACGCGACGACTTACAACTGCTCACGAATTCTCCAGCGACTTTGATGAGGAAAGGTGCTTCCCATGGGAAGACGATTCTCCGTTTCGACCTTGGCGTTTGCGACTTTCGGTCTCGTATTCTGCTTGCGACTTCAGGCCTGTGACTGTCAAACAGCTCACGTGATCTCGATGGGCGTGCCCTCCTTCGGCGGCTTTGCAATGGCACCGTCGATTTATGGTTCAATGGCTCAGCCCGACATGCACGGTGCGAGCATGGGCCACATGGAAATTCCGTTGACTCCCGGACCTCCGGGAACCGTCGGACAAACGTACTCGCGACCGTCACATCCAGTTCCGTCCGACGAACATCCTCGAACAGCAATGCTTGCTGTTCGTGACGACGGCACGATTCCGTTTCTGAGTGTTCAAAACATGGGCGGAATCAAAATGAAGAGCGGCATCTGGCTGTTTGAATCCAAACGCCCACTTGATCCGGGTGTATGCCAGATCGTACGAGTCGAAGCGCGTCAGTCCAGTGCCGACATTGAACCGTATGCAACTCGGTTTGTCCGGCTGATTCCCGGACGAATTGTGTATCTTGATTTTTGATCAATGGTCCGGAAATGAGTTCTAGAAAAAGGCCCTTCGCCAAAACGATGGGCCTTTTTCGTTTGCGCGGGGTGCAGTCACGAATTTCAATAGTTCATCCTTCCCGAGTAGGACTTTGCGTCACGCCGCGACCTTGCGTGGAACCGGTTCTGGCATGTCGGCCAGTAGGCTCCGCAAGAATCCCACGACACGCCCAGGACTGAACTCGTCGCCAGAAAAGAGCACGAGCTGTCCACTGGGTATGCGCAAGGAGAAGCCAATGAAATCGGGTGACCCAGCTCAGGTCAAAAACGATGGGGTTGTGTGACTTGCAACTCCGTCACAAATGCGTTTCCATGTGCGGTATCGACAGAACGACGTTTCTGAATTCGAATCACTGCCCAAGAATCCCGCCATGAGGTAACCTATGAGCCAGCTCAATCGTCGCCGCTTCATAAAATCGTCAGCCTTCGCCACAACAGCATTTATGGCAGCCCCGGCCATCGGCCGCGCGGGAGTTTCGGCCAACGAAAAGCTGGGGATTGCTATTATTGGAGTCAACGGCCGCGGTGGGGAACACATCAGCGAGTTCCTGAAGGACGAACGGACGGAGATTCGAGTCATCGTCGACGTGGATGAGGCTGTGGCCAATCGCCGCTGCGACGATATCGAAAAGAAGCAGGGCCTGCGACCGAAACCAGTTGGCGACATGCGTCGCGCGTTTGACGACAGCTCGATCGACATGATCAGCACGGCCACACCCAACCATTGGCACGCATTGACCGGCATTTGGGCCATGCAGGCCGGCAAAGATGCTTACGTCGAAAAGCCGGTTTGCCACAATGTCTACGAAGGCACTGCTCTGATCGCGGCCGCTCGCAAGTACGGCCGGATGTGTCAGGTCGGAACTCAGTGTCGTTCCAGCAACGCCGTGCGTGAAGCGATTGCATTCATGCAGACCGGCGGCATTGGCGAAGTGAAGTTCGCTCGCGGACTTTGCTACAAACGCCGCCCGAGTATTGGCGCTGTTGGCGACTATGCGATTCCGGCGAACGTCAACTTTGACATGTGGAGCGGCCCGGCAACTTTCACCGAACCAAAATGCACCCGCGGCAAGTTCCATTATGACTGGCACTGGCAGCGTCACTATGGAAACGGCGACCTCGGCAACCAGGGGCCTCACCAGACAGACGTCGCTCGCTGGGGTCTGGGCATCGACACTCATCCATCAACAATTCTGACCTATGGCGGCCGGCTGGGCTACCAGGCAGAACGCAAAGATCCGAGCTACGTCGATGCTGGCGACACAGGCAATACAGAAGTGTCGCTTTATGACTACGGTGACAAGTGCATCGTGTTTGAAACGCGTGGCCTGGCGGTCGACGACAGCGACGACGAAGAACTGAACACGCTGTTCCAAAGCAAGAGCGGCAACAAGGTGGGAGTTGTATTCTATGGCAGCGAAGGCACGCTGGTGCAGCTGTCTTACGAACACTGCGTGGTCTTCGACAAGGACATGAAAATCGCGAAGGAGTTCAAAGGCGGCGGCGAACATTTCAAGAACTTTGTCTCGGCCTGCCAGTCTCGCAAAGTGGAAGATCTGAACGCCGACGTGCGAGAAGGTCATCTGTCTGCGGCTGTTAGTCATCTGGGCAATATTTCGTACTACATGGCCGAAGAGAACAAACTGCCGGTCAGTGATATTTCCGCCTGCCTGAAAGACATCAGGAGTCTGGACGACAACGAGGCTACGCTGCAGCGCACTGTGAAGCATCTGACGAAGAATGGCGTGGATCTGGAAAAGTATCGCATGTCTCTGGGTGCCCTTCTTCAGTTCGATCCCGAGAAAGAAGTCTTCACCAATAACGAAGCCGCCAACTCGTACCTGACTCGCGAATATCGCGAACCGTATGTTTGTCCGCGAGCGGACAAGGTTTGATGCTCCTATGACGACATTGACTGATTACCGTTGGCCGGCCGAATGGGAGCCTCATGACGCGACCTGGGTCGCATGGCCTGTGAATCCGAACACGTGGCCAGGAATCTTCGAGAAGATTCCTGCCGCGTTTGCGGAATTTGTCGCAGCCATGTCGCGCTTCGAACAGGTTCGAATTTTGGCCGGAGGCGAAGGAGTTGCCGAATCCGCACGACCTCTGCTTGATGCTGCCTGCAGCCGCCACGGCAGTCGCTTCGTCCCGGAACTGTTTGACATTCCTGTCAACGATTCGTGGTGCCGCGACCACGGTCCTATCTTTCTCAACGGCCGCCCGGATACCAACGCAGCCGGGTCTCAGGTCATCGTCGACTGGAACTACAATGCCTGGGGAGGCAAGTATCCGCCGTGGGATCTGGATGAACTGACCGCGAGGCGGATTGCTGCACGCCTGGGAATTCTGTCCATGCAGCCCGGTCTGATTCTTGAAGGCGGAGCGATTGAAGGCAACGGCGCGGGGACTGTGTTGACGACCTCAAGCTGCCTGCTGAATCCCAACCGCAATGCCGGGATGAACCGCGAGGAGATGGAACAGATTCTGTTCCAGTGGCTTCAGGCGGACAATATTGTCTGGCTGCCGGGACATGGAATCATCGGCGACGATACGGACGGCCACATTGACCAGGTCGCTCGCTTTGTGGACGAGCGGCGAGTTCTCGTGGCAGCTCCTTATCATCCGGATGCACCGGAAGCGTCCGAGCTTCAGCAGAATTTCGATGCCGTGGCTGGTGCCAAAAACAGCGACGGCCAATCACTAATTCCGATTCCTCTGTTTATGCCGCAGCCCAAGTTTCAGGAAGAGTATCGGATGCCTGCGTGCTACTGTAACTACTACATCACCAACGATGCGGTCATCGTTCCCACATTTACCGACGCGGCCGATGACATCGCCATGCAGCAGCTGCAGGACTGTTATCCGGACCGTGAAATTGTGGGCGTAAACGCCATCAATCTCGTCTGGGGACTCGGCGCATTCCACTGCATGACCCAGCAACAGCCGGCAGCCTGAAGTACTCAACGCCAGTAATAAAGCCCCCACACACGAAGCCGAAAATCAGAGTCGCCTTTCGCTCCACCAAAGTTGCGACCACAGGCGCTTCTTT
>QWOO01000336.1 GCA_003669615.1 Planctomycetota bacterium | reverse complement strand
TTGCCGAGGGCGCTGAGTTCTCCGTGCATTGGGCATTTAAAACTCCGACACGCCCCTCAGTGCCGACAGTTAAGAATGCGGGATGGGTGATCAATCCTGTCGACAGTTTTGTACTAAGTCGTATGGAAAAAGAATCGCTCTCGCCGAATGAAGAGGCCACTCCTGACGTTTGGCTGCGGCGAGTCACGCTCGATTTGACAGGCCTGCCGCCATCTTTGGATGAACTGACCAACTTTGAGGCAGCTCTGCGAGTGTCGCCAAAGGAAACTGTCTATGCGGCCGTTGTGGATCGACTGCTGACGTCGCCGCGGTATGGCGAAACGATGGCCATGCACTGGCTGGATGCGGCAAGGTACGCCGACACAAACGGTTACAACAACGATGAAACTCGTACGATGTGGCCATGGCGCGACTGGGTGATCAACGCCTTTAACACTGGCATGCCTTACGATCAGTTTCTGACCGAACAGCTGGCCGGCGATCTTCTTCCAAACGCCACAATCAGCCAACGTGTAGCGACGGGGTTCAGCCGCAATCATGTGCTAACGACGGAGGGCGGCATCATTGAAGAAGAGTATCACGTGGAATATGTGGCGGACCGCGTCCATACCACGTCGACGGTTTTTCTGGCTCTTTCGATGCAGTGTGCTCGCTGTCATGATCATAAATTTGACCCGATATCGCAGCGCGACTATTATCAGTTTGCATCCTTCTTCAACAACGTGCCCGATAAGGTTGTGTCTTACAATCAGGCCCGTATGGCGGAGCCCTTGCTGAAAGTTCCGTCTCCAGAACAGACGGCTGAACTGGCAAGGATCGAGCATCGCACCGCAGAGATTGAATCGTTGCTGAAAGCACGTCTGACGGAAATCGATGCACCGCTGGCCGAGTGGGAAAAAACACTCACGCCCGAACAAATTGCCGCAGCCGGACCGCTTGGTCTGCAGGCTCACGTGTCCTTCAACGAAGCAGCGGCGCCGGAGGTTGCGGCCAGTGTCGTGCAGAATGTGGTAACGGGTACACCAGCGGGACAGATTGTGGGCAATGCGGATCGTACTGCAGGACGCGATGGCCAGGCGTTGCGTCTGGATGGGAACAACTTTGTCGATCTCGGCCAGTCCGGGGCGTTTGAACGCAGCGACAAGTTCACCAGTGCCGCATGGATTCAGCTGGCCTCCAACGACGCCAGCACGGTGCTCTCAAAAATCGACGAGGCCAGCGCGTACCGCGGCTATGACGTCATCATTGAAAGCGGCAAGGTCGGGGCTCACTTCGTCCATACATGGCCCGGCAACGCGTTTAAAGTAGTGACAAAGAATGCCATGACATTGAATGAGTGGCACCATGTGGCAGTTTCTTACGATGGGTCGGGCCGTGCCGGCGGCGTGAAGATTTTTGTCGATGGCGTGTCGCAGGAGTTTACCAAAGAGACGGACAACGAGCTGACTGGCACGTTAAAGACCGACAAGCCGTTTCATATTGGTCGACGTCAGAGTTCCGCGACCTTCAAAGGGCTGATCGATGATGTGCAGCTCTACGCGACAGAACTGTCGCCCGACGCGGTTGCGGCACTTGCGAAAGGCGAATCGTTTGGTGAGCTGGCTGAGATTCTTTCAACGCCCGCAAAGGATCGCACCGACGCTCAGGCAGTGCAGCTGCGTCAGTACTTCCTTGCGAATGTCGACGCACCGGCCGCTCAATTGCGGCAGGAGTTGGCATCCTTGCCGAAGCAGCGAGAAGAAATCGAAAAGGCGATCCCTGCGACGATGGTCATGTCCGAACCCACAGAGCCTCGTCCTGCCTTCATTCTCAAACGTGGTCAGTACGATCAGCGTGGCGAACAGGTGGAATCCGAATTCCCGCAGGCGCTCAGCAGAGTGTTCGGGGCGGACTCCGCACAATCGACGGACAAACGAACTCGCCTCGATCTGGCGCACTGGCTGACCGATCCTCGCCATCCGCTGACCGCGCGAGTTGCCGTCAATCGTTGGTGGGAAATGTTGTTTGGAACAGGGCTTGTGGAAACGTCCGAAGATTTCGGAGTTCAAGGCGCGTTCCCAAGTCATCCGGAATTACTGGACTGGCTTGCGACCGAACTGATCTCGCAAAAATGGGATCAACGAGCGATCCTGAAACAGATTGCCCTGTCTGCTGCGTACCGTCAAAGTTCACGAGTAACGCCCGAGCAGCTGGAACGAGATCCTCGCAATCTGCTGCTGACTCGCGGGCATCGTTATCGGCTGTCTGCGGAAACGGTTCGCGATGCCGCGTTGTTCGTGAGCGGTTTATTCAAGGAAACAATTGGCGGGCCAAGTGTCAAACCGTATCAGCCCGAAGGCTTGTGGGAGGAAGTCAGCGTGGAGCGACGTGACAAGTATGTTCCCGATCCGGGGGATGGACTTTATCGACGCAGCATGTACACGTTCTGGAAGCGGACATGTCCGCCGCCGTCGATGTCCACATTCGATGCGCCCGATCGTGAATTCTGTCTGGTTCGAAGAGCTCGCACGAACACCCCTCTTCAGGCCCTGGTGCTGATGAACGATCCCACTTACATCGAAGCATCTCGCAAGCTGGCGGAGCAATCTTTGCTGGCTTCGGAGGATGATTCGGAACGCGTCCGTTATGCGTTTCGACGAGTGCTCAGCCGGTACCCGGAGGCCGCAGAACTCGACACGATCTTACATGTGGTTCAGGATGCGGCCGAAGAGTTTGCAGCGAATCCCGCCGCGGCCAATGAACTGTTGTTGATTGGAAATTCTCCGCGAGATCCTTCGCTGGATTCCAACCGTCTCGCCGCATGGACCACGGCCATGAGCGTTCTTTTGAATCTGGATGAGGCCATTTCAAAGCCGTAAGCGGAAATTTTGAAGTTGCGCTATTCGCGATCACTGGATATCAATGGTCCGAAAAGACGAGCGACATTTCTGAACTCAATGACTGAAGCGACCCTGCGACAGTCACTCCTGAAAGTGGGCGTTGAACTGCAGACATTAGAGGATGAACTGTTGACACCCTGCGAAATGTGGTCCAGAATCTCGGACCTGCCCGCGAATTTCCTGTAATCATTGCTGTTCCTGCAACGTCCAGAGGTCTCCCGCCATGACTAATGCTCCTCGCCGATCCGTGTCGATGTGCCCCGGACCGGTTTCGCGAAGAAGCTTTCTGGAGGTTGGATCACTGGGACTCGGCATGCTCGGACTGAGCGACATGCTGCGGCTTAAGGCCCAGGCTGCCGAACGAACGCCCGGGAAACCTCAGGAAGACACATCGATCATTTTCATCTGGCTGCCAGGCGGGCCGCCACACATGGAAATGTACGACATGAAGCCCGACGCACCCGAAGAGTATCGAGGCCTCTTTCGCCCGGTGCCTACCAACGTCAAGGGGCTTGACGTTTGTGAACTGCTTCCGCTGCATACAAAATGTGCCGACCGTTATACCATCGTTCGCTCCGTTGCCCATGAGTTTGCTGATCACGGCGGCGGCCACAAGCGATTTCTAACCGGCCGTATGCCCGCGCGTCCTGACGGCTTTGTGAATGACGCTCCTGCAGTGGGTTCGATCGTTGCGAAATGTCGAGAGCACTATGCAACAGGCCTTCCAAACTACGTTTCCGGCACGGAGCCCGGTCGAGCGGGCGTGGATGTTTACAGTTTTGGAGCGGCCTATCTTGGCCCGTCGTACACCCCGTTCAACATTCCGGGCGACCCGAGCGAAGCTGGCTTTTCGGTTAAGAATCTGTCCGTCGATCAGCAGGCCTCGGACCGCCTTGGCGATCGCACGTCGCTGCTGCAGGGATTCGATCGTCTGCGTCGCAACATTGACGACAGCGGAGTGATGAATGCCATGGATCAGTTCAACCAGCAGGCTCTTACGATGCTGACCAGTGATCAGGCTCGCCACGCTTTTGATCTTTCAAAAGAGTCCGATGAGCTGCGTGATCGTTACGGTCGCCATGCCTGGGGACAGCGCGCCCTGATGGCTCGTCGGCTTGTCGAAGCTGGCTGCAGTTTCGTAACCATGGTGATGGAGAATCCGTATCAGTCGGGTGTGGACTGGTTAAAAGCGGGCACCTACAACTGGGACTCGCACGCAGTCAATTGTCACATTTTCGACGATGCAAAAGTGCGGTTTCCAATCTACGATCAGGCCGTAACTGCGCTGGTGGAAGATATCTATAATCGAGGGCTTGATCGCAAGGTGATGCTGGTCGTGACCGGCGAATTCGGACGCACTCCTCGATTGAATTCTCAAATCGGAACTCAGACAGGCATTTCTCAGCCGGGCCGCGATCACTGGCCTCAGGCGATGTCGATGCTGCTGGCCGGTGGCGGAATGCGGACCGGCCAGGTTGTCGGTTCCACGAACGCCAAGGGAGAAGAGCCCAAAGAACGCCCGCTGACACCCAACGACCTTTGGGCCACGGTCTATCGCCATCTGGGCATCGACTGGACGCAGTCATTTCTGGATCACAGCGGACGACCAATGCCGATCCTTCCGTTTGGTGAACCAATTTCCGAACTCCTGCCGGTCACTTAAGACCCCCTGACAAAGCCGTAGTTGCACTAGTGAGCGTTCAGAACTCCGTCCGAATACTCACAAATCCGCCTACTAGCAAAAGTTTCGTCAGGCACGCTAAGGTTTGAAAAGCACCATGTGGCCATGGCCATTCCTGGGATCTGTGATCTACGGAACTCAGGCTGTTAGCCAAGAAGTTCTTTTGCCGCTTCACCGGGACGCCCTTGATGAAGTTTGCAACCGAATCTTAACGTACACCAGTATTGGAAGGGACGCTTTGAATGTTTGCACGTTCATTGGATCGATGATGTCCAACATCTGGCACTCTGTGTGGCATGGCTGTTTGATTGGTCGAGGCCACTGCTGCTGATCTGTTTCTGTTCAGGCCACAATCCTGAGTGACATGACGCCCACAAACATGCTCACGCTCATCACCATCCGAATTGCGTTGTCATGCTACGCCATTGTCGTCGGCCTGCTTCTGGCTGGGTTTCGAGGTCAACGATATAGAAATCTTCTGCGGCCTCTGTGGACGGCCGCTTGCTTCGCATTTGTCTGTCATGTGATCAGCGCCTTTCACTTTACACATCGCTGGAATCATCAGGATGCGATTCAGAAGACCGCGAAGCAGACTCAGGAACTTCTCGGCTGGGCGTTTGGCGAAGGTCTGTATTTCAGCTACATGTTTCTGTTCCTATGGGTCGCCGATGTCTTCTGTTGGTGGCGAAACCCGGACCATTATGAATCTCGACCGGCATGGCTGAGTTTCGCCGTTCATGGCTATCTGTTCTTCATCGCCTTCAACGGTGCGGTGATTTTTGAATCCGGCGTCACTCGAATCGGCGGGATTCTGGCGACAATTGTCTTCACCGCCATTCTCTTAAATCGCCGACTCGCCAGAACCTGAGCGTTCTTGTTCGCAAAAGTTGCGTACGAACGAGGCATCAATCGACCGCGGCGAATTCAATTCGGTTCCGCACGACTTGATACAACTGGCGGACACAAAGCACGATGCGTGTCACTGCTGCAGGCCATGGGCCTCGGGGAATCTCACAGTACCCGCCGTGGCAGGACTGCAACCGGCAGGAAGCGTCAGAAAAGTGACGTAGAACATGAGGCTGTCAGCGCGTACACTAACCGCGTTCCGATTTTCAGATCAGGCCACACAAGCATCTGCTGCGATCGAACACATTGAAACTTACCGCCTCTTTGAATTTGTCTTCTCAAGGATCCCGGCCCATGCTCAGGCCATTGTGGAGTTTGCTCGTGCTGTCGAGTCTGGCGCTGACAGAAGCGTCAGCGTATGCGGCTGCCGAAGATGTCACGACGTCTGTCGCTGAGAAATCCGAAGCGAAAGAAACCGCCGACACCAACAAATCTAAAGACGCGAAAGACGAAAAAAAAGACACCGCCAGGCCTCCGAAGAAAACACGGAGCGATTGGGCAGCGATTAAAATCGGCGGCAGCTATCCCGAAGGCACTCAAATGCCGGGCCTGTTCGGAAGTCTTTCTGAAGACCTGTCGACATGCCTGAGTCGTCTGCAGGCGGCGAGCAAGGACAAGTCGATCAAAGGCGTGATCCTGCACATTGACAGTCTTGCAATTGGCTGGGGTCGACTGCATGAATTGCAGACCGGTATCGCCGAAATCCGGAAGTCCGGCAAGCCTGTCTGGGCCTGTATGAATGACAGCGGCAACAAAGAATATCTGCTCGCATCTTCCTGTGATCGCATCGTGATGCCGGAATCCGGAACGTTGATGCTGACCGGGCTGAGGGCCGAAGTCACCTTCTATAAAAACCTGCTGGAGATGCTGGATATCAAGGCCGACATGCTTCGCGTCGGAGCCTTCAAGTCGGCAGCGGAACCTTACACACGGTCAGAAATGAGCGCCGAGTTCCGGGAAGAGATGGAAACGATTCTGGATGATTATTATGCCAGCATGATCAGTCAGATTGCGTCCTCCAGGAAGCTTCAGGAAGATGCTGTCCGAACGTCTGTTGATGAAGGATTGCTCAGCGCGCAGCGAGCCAAAGAATTGGGGCTCATTGATGAGCTGGCCTATGAAGATCAGTTGCTCACTTTGATATCCGCCGGTGATTCGTCGCTCGATACTCGAATCCGTGACGATTATCGCAAGAAGCAGGTGAACACGGAGCTTGATCTGTTCGCACTGATGGAACTTTTTGCCGGCGGACCTTCTGATTCCGGCAGTACTCGTCCCCGAATCGCCGTGCTGCGTCTGGAAGGACCGATCATTTCCGGCGGAGAAGGCATGAGCTTTCTGTCGGAGGCTGCGATTAGTTCCGACAAGATTGTTCCGCTGATCCATAAGCTGTCGAAAGACAACAATGTCAAAGCCATCGTGCTGCGAGTTGACAGCCCTGGTGGAAGTGCGCTGGCGAGTGATCTGATTTGGAGAGCCCTTGAAGCCAGCGGCAAACCGGTTGTTGCCAGCATGGGGGATACCGCGGCCAGTGGTGGCTATTACATTTCCATGGGAGCGGAAGCGATCTTTGCGGAACCTGGCACTCTCACGGGATCGATTGGCGTTGTCGGCGGCAAGATTGCGCTGGATGGCCTGATGAAAAAAGTGGGCGTCACCACCACCGTGATCAGTCGCGGAAAGAACAGTGGAGTTATGAGCATCACCGAAGGCTTCTCAGACTCAGAACGTGAAGCCATGCAGAACATGCTCAACACGATCTACGAACAGTTCACGCAGAAGGCCGCTGCGGGACGAAAGATGGAGCACGCGAAGCTGGAAGCGATGGCTCGCGGTCGAGTCTACACGGGTCGACAGGCTCACGCACTTGGTCTGGTCGACCACCTGGGCACTCTGGCCGATGCTGTCGCTCACGCCAGGACGCTGGTTGATGACAAAGACAGCAAGCTCGAACTGGAAGATCTGCCGCGTGCCCAAAGCCCGCTGGAAATGCTGTTAGGACAAAACTCGCCGACTCAGCATTCATTCGATGCCTGGAGCAGCCTCCTTCCGGAAAAGACGCTTCCCGCGTTGAAGCATCTGCGGACGCTGAAGCTGATCGCCGATGAACCAGCGTTGATGTTGCTGCCGTTCGATATACAGCTGGAGTAGAAACTCACAGCAGGCGGTGCGAAACACGGGTGCCCGAGGACTTAGCCGGGCACTCCGACGGATTCGTTGTGCTGCAGAACTTCCGGGTCAGGAAAGCGGGTTCGGTAGCGGAAGCGTTGCCACCAATTCGCCTTCCGCAACAGCGGGTCGGAAGCCGACACGGTACGAAGCTTACCCTTCCGCGTCACCAGTCGCACCTGGTCCGGAGCATCGATACCAGCCACCATCCAGAACTTATCGACAACGTACGAATAGTCGTCACCAAGTTCTGCCGGATGCACAGACCTCGCGCGTGGTCCCGGATGAGCGCTCTGCTTCGACAATGTGTAAATCACAAGGTCGCCCGGCTGAAAGACGTGATTCTGCAATGCGACGGCCTCTACAACGATCATCGAAACGAAAAGCATGTACTCAACGTACACAAGACCCCAGATTTTTAGTTGGCCCGTTCAGATAGTACAACAGGAATTCTCAGTTCCTCAGGCATCTGCGCCCACTTTTCGGTGACGTCAGACTTCGGCATAAGCAAAATCAACTGCAGGTCAACACTCTGTTTTTACGCATCGACTTTCAGTCAACCATGGCCGCCACGACATGAACGATACAAATAGTACGACCCTCGGGCTTGGTGAGATTGGGCAACATGGGCACATAAATTGACGCAAGAATTCAACATCCGCATCGATCACCGGGAAGCAACCTCGTTCCCTTCAGGGGTTGTAAATCAACGTTTCCCTGCCGCGTTTTGCAACGCGAAGCGAAAGGTGTATTGCTGTGGAAATGCTCGACGATATCGTCAAAGAATTCCTTGTAGAGAGCTATGAAAACCTTGACCAGCTGGACAAGGATCTGATGGCGCTGGAAGACGCGCCGGACGATCGCAATCGACTTTCGAGCATCTTCAGAACGATCCATACGATCAAGGGTACCTCGGGATTTCTGGCCTTTCCCAAGCTGGAACATATCACGCACGTGGGGGAAAACCTGCTGGTGCTGCTCCGAGATGGTGCGTTGCGGCTCAATGCAGACATTACTTCCGGACTGCTGACGATGGTCGACGCGGTTCGCTCGATCCTGGGAAACATTGACAGTACCGGGGTGGAAGGCGACGAAGCCTATGAAGAGCTTGTCGCGAGACTCGGGCGGCTGAAAGAAAAAGATCCGGCACCTCCCGCGCCTGTTGCCAGTCCATCAGATAAGACGGAAATCGAAGTCGAAAAGGTCATTCGCGAGCTCAGTGGAGAAGTGGCGGCAGCGGTTCAGCAATTGTCAGCTCCTCCAAAGAAGAGCGCTCGCGCACCCCGTGCGAAAGGGAAAGCCGCGGCGAAAAACAGCGAAATACACGTCAATGTGCCGGCCCCGGTCATTGCGGAAACACCGGTTATTGCAGACACGCCAGTCATCGATGAGCCGGCAGATCATACGGATTTGGAACATGCCACTGCTGCGATGGCCCCTGCATCTGCAGTGAAGCGAGAGGCTCGATCTTCATCCGATTCTTCGGGCGATGGAACCGATCGCAATACGTCCGTTGCGGACTCCTCCGTTCGTATCGACGTGCATTTGCTGGACAAGCTGATGAATCTCGTCGGCGAACTGGTGCTTGCTCGCAATCAGATTATGCAGTTCAGTCAGGGACTCGAAGATGCAGCCCTGGCGGCCGCGTCACAGCGAATCAACCTGATCACCACAGAGCTGCAGGAGGGAGTCATGAAGACACGTATGCAGCCGATTCGCAATGCGTGGAGCAAACTGCCGCGTGTGGTGCGAGACCTTTCGATCAGCTGCGGCAAACAGGTCCAGGTAAAGATGGACGGTGCCGAGACAGAGCTGGATAAGACAATTCTGGAAGCCATCAAAGACCCATTGACGCATATCGTACGCAACTCGGTCGACCATGGAATCGAAACAGCGGAAGTGCGGAGAAAAGCGGGCAAGCCGCCCGAAGGAACTCTGCTGCTGCGAGCGTATCACGAAGGCGGCCAGGTCAATATTGAAATTGCCGACGACGGAGCCGGCATCAGCGTGGACCGTGTCCGCCAGAAGGCCGTTGAAAAAGGCATGGTGACTGCCGAGCAGGCTGCTGCTATGTCCGACCGCGAAGCGATCCAGCTCATTCTGCTGCCTGGTTTTTCCACGGCCGCGAAAGTCACCAACGTCTCCGGGCGAGGCGTGGGTATGGACGTTGTAAAAACCAACGTCGAAAAGATCGGCGGGACTCTGGATATTCACAGCACAGTGGGCAAAGGAACAACGCTGCGAATCAAGATTCCGCTCACCCTGGCCATCGTCCCGGCACTCATCGTCACATGCGAAGACGACCGCTACTGCATTCCACAGGTCAGCCTGCTGGAACTGGTGAGACTCGAAGGCAGCCGGGCTCGCACAGACATCGAACTCATGCACTCCGTTCCTGTATACCGACTGCGTGGCCAACTGCTGCCACTCGTCTTTCTGGACGAAGAACTGAAGCTGCGACCTCACCGAACCGATGCCGAACGTCGTTGTTCAGACATCGTGAACATTGTCGTACTACAGGCTGAAGACCGCCAGTTCGGCCTCGTTGTCGATCATATCAACGATACGCAGGAAATCGTGGTGAAGCCACTGGGCCTGCATTTGAAATCGCTGTCGACTTATGCGGGTTCCACGATTATGGGCGACGGAACAGTGTCGCTGATTCTGGACGTGCTCGGCATCGCTCAGCAGTCGCATGTGCTGGGGATCAACGGAACGCGGAACATGATCGACAATTCGTCGTCCCATGGTGAGCATGCTCGAAATGGCGATTCGTGGCTGATTGTGGATCCTCTGGATGGCACGCGAGCCGCAATTCCGCTGTCGACAATTGCTCGCCTGGAAGAAATTCGCACCGATTCCATTGAGAAGACCGGACGTCAGCAGGTAGTTCAGTACCGCGGCCAGATCATGCCGCTGATCTCGCTGAATGAGTTCGGTCAGGTTGAACCTGATGAGCACGGATCCATCTCGCTGGTTGTCTTCAACGACGGTCATCGAAACGTGGGCGTCGTGGTGGGTCGGATCGTCGACATTGTCAGCGAGTCCAATGAACCCATCCATGAAGGAACCGGAGACACTCGCATCATTGCCGGCCGCGTTACACGCATCGTCAACCTTGAGCAGATCGCGATGAACGCGTGATCGACAACAGGGTTCGCGTGCTCGGCTGCTGATTTTTATCGCTTCTGATTTTGAATATTGAGCTCCCATGTCAATGCCAGGCTCCCCATCTATGCAGACTCAAAACTCATTTTGCACGTTCCGAGTCGGGACGATGTATCTTGGCGTGGAAGTTCATCGCGTTCAGGAAGTAATCCGGGCGCAAAGGATGACTCGCGTTCCGGGCGCTCCAGACGTTGTCCGCGGCCTGATGAATCTGCGAGGCCAGATTGTGACGGCGCTCGACATGCGACGTCGGCTGGGTCTGGAAGAAACTGAATCCAAAGAACCACAGATGAACGTCGTTGTGCGAACACCCGACGGGCCTGTCAGCCTGCTGGTCAACGAAATTGGTGACGTGATCGTCGTCGACAGAACTCAGTTCGAGGCGCCCCCTGAAACGTTACAGGGGATTCATCGAGAACTGATTGGCGGTTCTTACAAACTGCAGGGACGACTTCTTCTTGTTCTGAATCTGGACGCCGCAGTTCGACTTGCGGCTTAGGCGTTCAATCTCGACATCGACTTTCATCAAAGACTTTCATCAAAGAACGTGTCATGCCGTTCAGCCAGAAATCGCACCGAAAACGTTTCATTTCTGTTCTGTTGATAACTTCCCTTGTCTAAGGCATAGCCACCGTGGCCGTTGTCACCACCAGCGTCTGTCTGGCGACGGTGTGGTCAAAGAACTCGAACGCCATGTCTTTTGCGTCGATGAACGCTTTGGCACTGATGAAACAGTGTGCTGATTGTCAGACGGCAATTTCATCGGCCGTAGAAGAACAAAGAACAATCGCAGCGCAGCTGGCGCGCCAGGCAGCGGAACTGGCGAACGAAGCCGGCCGCGAACCTGAGAGCGGAGACACTGTGATCATTCGCGAAGAATACACATCAGGAGTTACAGATCGAATTAGTCTTCAAACAGACGGCAAGATTCCGGCGCGTCGCCGACAACTTCAAACCGCTTCTAATTTCTTCATCACATGATAATGCAACGCTGACGGGCCACACAAATTCGGCATAGTCCGATCGGAGCCTGAAATGTTCTCGTTAGTTCAAAGAATCCCACAGAAGTACCGGATTCCTCTGGTAGCAGCTGTCATTCCGTCACTCGTCATTATGTTGTTGACCTACTCGCAATGCGCCGCACTTCACAAGCAGGCTGTTGAAGCCTGCATCAGCCAGGCAAAGTCTGTTTGCCTGTCTGCCGAGTCCGTACGTACTCATGCGGAGCTGCAGTGGGAACGGAACGTCTTTCAGCAGGAAGAGATCAAAGAGTGGGCGAAGAACGGCGAGACTGAGCAGCTCATGTCGACAGTGCCGATCATTTCATCGATCGCTTCGATCCGCGACAGCGCGAAGGATTCGGGTTTTGTGTTTCGTGTGCCCACATTGAATCCACGAAATCCCGAAAATGCTGCTGACGAATTTGAAAAGGCAGCTTTGGCAAAACTGGATGCGACGGGCGCCGCCGAGGTTATTGAAATCAATCCGGTAACGAACACCCTGCACTATTTTCGACCGGTACGAATGAGCGAAAGTTGCCTCAAATGCCATGGCTCACCAGCAACTTCAGTAGCTCTTTGGGACAATGACAAAGGAATCGACGGAACAGGATTCCTGATGGAAAACGCCAAAACTGGCGATCTGAAAGGTGCGTTCGAAATCGTTTCATCGCTTGAGAAAGCCGATGCAGACGCGCGGGCCGCATTCGTCAGTGCGTCTGGATTTGCTCTCGGTAGTCTTGTCCTCTGCGGGCTGCTCTCGCTTGTGATTCTGAAGTCTGTTCAGATGGATGTGCGGAACAATGCCAATGCCATCGGAACCGAAGTCGCACAGGAAGTTTCCGACGGAACGGCCGGCATCGCGAGTGCCATCGAACAACTGTCCGCCAACATTCGGGATATTGCCGACGGAGCCGCTTCGGCCTCCGGGTTCGCTCGTGAAGTCGTTATCCGCGTGGAGAACACCAACGCTAAAGGCACGATGCTGAACAAGTGCAGCAGCGAAATCGGTAACATCGTACAGCTGATTGAAGCGATTGCCGAGCAGACGAACTTGCTGGCTCTGAACGCAACAATTGAAGCGGCCCGCGCTGGAGATACTGGTAAAGGATTTGCCGTCGTCGCCGGCGAAGTCAAAGAGCTGGCCCGTGAAACATCGAAGGCCACCTCGGCCATTACTCAGAAAATTACGGCGATCCAGACAGCATCCGGTGAACTGCTGCTCGACCTCGGTGCAGTTCGCGATGTCATTCGCCGCATTGATAGTTCTCAGACTGCTATTTCCGGTGCCGTTCACGAGCAGAAGGCTGCTACGGATGAAATCGGACGAGCAGTTCATGGAGTTTTGGAATCCAGCAGGAAGCTGACCAGCCGGCTGACGTCTTCAAAGATCTAAGGCCGGTTCTCATCCCGACCTCTGTTCCCATGAAAACACTCGGAAGCACGCGATTAATTCTGGTAGGTTTTGCTCGAGCGACAGCGTTCAACGCTGGCATCAGTTGTTTTATTCAGAGACAAAGTAAGGGCTGGAATCATGCTGCCAAAACTTTCAACGGCTAAACGCCTTCAACTTATTCTGGGGATGTCGATCCTTGGGCTGCTGGTTACAAGCGCTCGGTTCTACTGGACACAGAAGTATTCCGCCATCCACGGGCCGGCTTACAACCAGATTGTGCAGGGCAAGGACGTGATTGCCGACATCCTGCCGCCCCCCGAGTACATTGTGGAGCCGTACCTCGTCGTCCACAGAATGGTTCTGGCTCAACAGTCGGGTCAGTCCGCAGAAGTCTCCCGTTGCATCTCGGAACTGGAGCTGCTGAAGAGTCAGTTTCAGGAGCGACACGAATTTTGGGAACGTGATCTGCAAGATCCGGAAATGCGTCAGCTGATGCTTACGGATCTTTACGAACCTGCCAATCAATTCTTTCAGGTGGCCGAGACACAGCTCATTTCAGCGTGTGAACGAAGTGAAACAGCGAAGGCGATTGATGTTCTGCAGGGCCCGCTGGCACAACTTTACACACAGCATCGCAACGCAGTGAACAGTCTCAGCACATTGGCCACCAGCAAAAACAGCCAGATGGAACAGCAGGCCGTCGAAGCCATCGCTGAAGGCAATCTCTGGTGCCTTGCGGTTATGATTCTTACCACAGTGTCTGTGACGGGATTTGGTCTGTACACGATCCGAAGTGCAGTGACTCCGCTTAGAAAGAATGCCTACACCTTGTGTGCCAAGGCAAGAGAAGCGGGAGCCGCTGCTCAGGAGATTTCTGCAGCCGTAGGCCAGCTCGATGACAGCATCCGTGAAATTTCTCAAAATGCTCATCACGCGGAGAGTGTTTGTGCCACCGCGAAGGAATCTGTGAACAAGACTTGTCAGGTGCTGCACGGATTAAGTTCCAGCAGCACTCAGATTGGTGAAGTGATTCAGCTCATACAGAGAATTACCCATCAAACCAATCTGCTGGCTTTGAATGCAACAATTGAAGCTGCTCGGGCCGGCGAAGCGGGACTTGGTTTCGCTGTGGTTGCTCGAGAAGTGAAAGAGCTGGCTTCGCAGACCAACGAAGCTGCCAGTTCCATCACTCAACATATCGCGGCCATTCAGTCAGAGACTAATTCGGCATTGTCTTCCATCGAAATGGTGAATGAAGTGGTCAACGCAATTCATCAAAGTCAGGCGGAAATTGCATCGGCGGTAACTCAGCAGTCGGACATGACCATGTTGCTTTCTCGCAACATACAGAATATGGCCTCGACGAGCCTTATTATCACCGACGCAGCCAGCCAGCTTTTAAACCCAGGCCGGACACCGGTGGTCGCCGGAGTTTCTGATCTGGGCTGGAGTGGAGGCGCTGGGCAGCCAGCAAGCGGTCATTCGTCGTTCACCATGGCGTGATACCGCAACCCCAAACAATTGAACCACCAGAATTTCTTCAGAATCAACTTCGTCAGAATCACGTCTGACATCGCCGACAACGCCAGGGTTCAAACCCGAAGGATTTCTCATGTACGCACTGATCATTGATGACTCTCGCGCGATGCGCCGAATTCTGCGTCAAATTGTCCAGCCGCTTGGGTTCGACATTCTGGAAGCCGGCGACGGTCAAGAGGGACTGGACCAGTTGTCTGCGCATCCGGATGAGGTCGAGATGACGCTGGTCGACTGGAACATGCCGGTGATGAACGGTCTGGAGTTCGTAAAACGCGTTCGCTCAGACGCAGCATACGCGGACATGAAACTGATGATGGTCACCACAGAAACGGAGCCGGCTCAGATGGCCCGCGCTTTGATGGCCGGAGTCGATGAGTTTGTGATGAAGCCCTTTACTGCTGACATCCTCGTGGAAAAACTGCGACTCATCGGTGTGCAGTGTCTCCAATGCCCTGGGTAAGCGAAGCCGTCTTTAGACGCTCTTCAATTTGCCTCAACAGACCAATGAAAGTGACAGTCAGATGTCCACCGTAGAAGAAATCGAAAAGGAACTGTCTCCGAATCTTCAGAGTCAGTTTCGTCGTCGTGCCAGCAAGATGCAGATGCTGCCAGGCGTAGCAGTGCAGGCTCTGGAAATTGCACGTGACCCGGAATGTTCGATTCGTGAATTTGTCGCGATTGTCGAACGCGATGCCAAACTCGCAGGCGACATTCTTGGCATGGCAAACTCTGCGATGTTCTGTTCCGGCGGTCCTCCGATTATCACTCTGCAGCAGTCTATTGTGCGACTGGGCTTCCGTCAGTGCCGCAATTTGATCCTCAGCACCAGCATGGCGTCGCTGATGAAGTCATCGACACTGGAAGAAGAATGGGTTCGCGATGTGCTGTGGCGACACGGATTTCTTACAGGCATGCTGGCCATCCACATTAATCGCGTTGTTGGTACGGGCTTTCAGGGAGAAGAATTTGCTGCGGGCCTGATGCATGACTTTGGTCGTACGCTGATTGCAGTGTGCATGCCCGAGCAGTTTTCGATGGTCGATCCGCTTCATTTTGATGAATCATCTGAGACACCTGTTCTGGAAAAACGCATCATTGGCACCAGCCATTGCGAAGCCGGGGCATGGTTTGCGGAAATCAGTCATCTGCCTTCTGAGTTTGTCGAAGTCATTCGATACCATCATCACTCGGCAGCGGCAACCAAACATCGACGACTCGTGGCATTAACTGCCATCGCCGACCATATGGCCAGCTATCTGCAAAGATTCGACAACGCCACAAACTACGACATCAGAACCAACGAAGCCGTGTATGTGCTGGAAACCTGCGGCGTTACCAATGCCGCTGGCCGACTGGCAGATGTCTGCCGCGACATGATGACATCGTGCAAAAAAGAAGCTCAGAAAATGTGGTCGGTTTAGTGACAGTGAATGTCAAAGAATGAGCCTCCCGCACACGCTGACTGGGCATGAGCGCAGCGGCAGGTTCGAACAAGAGTGAACAGAAATAGTCTCTATTCATAAGGCAGTGCTTCCACAGTGTGAAGGCCTGAAGCTGATCATGGCAAGAACCATACGTGTATTGCTGGCAGATGACTCCTCGGTCACGCGGCGCATTCTGTCAGAATCCGTCAGTCGTGAACCGGACATGGAAGTCGTCGCCGCGGCGCAGGACGGAGCTGAAGCGATCGCCTTCTTCAAGGCCCAAAAGCCCGACGTGGTCCTTCTGGACGTCGATATGCCGGGTATCAACGGGATCGAAGCGCTGAAAGGAATTCGAAAGATCAATGACAACATCCCCGTGATTATGTTCAGCACACTGACGGTCAAAGGCGGCGAAGCGACTCTGGATGCTCTTGCAGCGGGCGCAACGGACTATGCTGCCAAGCCAACCGGTGTGGGTCACCTGGATAAAGCCATGGCCTAT
>QWOO01000302.1 GCA_003669615.1 Planctomycetota bacterium | reverse complement strand
TGGCTGAAAGCCCGTGGAGCGAAGCCATTTATTGTCCCGGCGATGGGATCGCACAATGGGGCCACTGCTGAAGGCCAGCAGTCCATGATTGAATCGCTCGGCATTACCGAAGCGGCGATGGGGATGCCGATTCGCAGCAGCATGGACGTTGTGGAAATTGGTCGCGTGCGAACGGGACCGGTCTACATGGATCGGCACTGTCTTGAATCGGCCGGTGTGCTGGTGATCAACCGCATCAAACTTCACACGTGTTTCGCGGGTCCCGTGCAAAGCGGCCTGACCAAAATGATGGTCGTCGGGATGGGCAAGATTCTGTCAGCTCGCACCTTTCATTCGGCTCGCGCGGGAGCGATGAAAGACATGTTGCTGGAGATGGGACAATTTGTGCTGGACTCCGGTCGCATTTATGCGGGACTCGGAATTCTGGAAGATGGCTTTGATGAAACAGCAGAAGTGCATGCCATCGCTCCGGAGAATATTCTGCAGCGAGAAGCGGAATTGCTCGAACACTATCGCAGCTATTTTCCTCGTCTGCCCGTCGACGATTTAAACGTGCTGATCGTGGATGCCATCGGCAAGACGTACAGCGGCACCGGCATGGACACCAACGTGATCGGACGCCGCGGTTTGCCAGGCTTCGAAGATCTCACTTCACCGCGAATTCGCACCATTGCCGCGTTGTCACTTTCGACATCCAGTCAGGGGAACGCGTTGGGTGTTGGCAATGCCGATTTTATTACCCACGGTCTGCGCAAAGATATTGATGAATACAAAACGCTCGTGAACACTCTGACGACCGGCGATATGGACCGCGCAAAGATTCCCGCCACGGTCAGTGATGATGAGACGCTGCTGCAGATCATCGCCGATCGATATGGGATTAATCGCTGGATGTTCATTACCAACACGCTGCACCTGAACGCGTTGTTCGTGTCGGAAGATCTGCGAGAAGAACTGAGCCGTCATCCGGGCTGCCGTGTGGCTTCTGTCCCAACGCCGTTGTCTTTCCACGGCAAACGTCTTCAGTTGCCGTTTACAAACCCTGCCGCCGGAACACACTCATGAGCCTCGACAGCCGGCTGCCCGAGTGGAGAGCCCTGCAGGCTGCGTCGCGATCGGCGAGGCAGCAGGCGTGGGCACCGTATTCGCAGTTTTTTGTCGGTGCGGCGATCCTGACGGAATCGGGTGAAATCGTCACTGGCTGCAATGTGGAAAACGCTTCGTACGGGCTGACGATCTGTGCGGAACGCGTTGCGGCCTGTTCGGCGGTGGCGAGCGGAATGCGACGTTTTCGGGCCATTTGCGTCTCTTTGGATGGCCCGCCTTTGCCCTGTGGTGCCTGCCGACAGTTTCTGGTGGAGTTCAATCCGGATTTGATTCTGCTGCTGGACGATACGTCGTCCGACGTGGGCCGCGAGCCGGAATTGGTACTCCTGACCGAACTATTGCCGAGACCCTTTCGCCTGGAAGCGGGTTCTCGGTAAGATGTCCTGGCAGCGGAAACTCTGCTGATTCCGCAGGAGCCAATGTGTCACGTCCCGATGGCGATTTCTGCCAGTCGGTCGTCTGGACGCGATAGTGGCTTTCGTGAATCCCAGTCCATGTCGCTCCGTTTATTTCTTTGCCTTCAACACGTTTGTGACGCATGTCAAATCGAGACGCCAAAAGTCAGGCCCGGCAATGGGTCGAAGCTCCCGAGTTTTTTGCCGAAGATCTTCGCAGGTTGCTGTCGTGGGTGAACGAGCATGCGTTCGAATCCGAACCTGATGCGACGGGAGGCCGGCTGCTGGATCCGGGGAAGAATTCTGCCGCTCAGGAACTGCTGAACCCCTGCGATCGAGCGCTGTGGGAATATCAGCGGATGCTGCGAGTCACTACGGTCAAATTCGATATGTGGCAGCCGTTGATTCAGGCGATGCAGGCTGCTGCCGATGAAAACACGCCCGTACTTTTCACTGGAATCGCCGACATCGAAGAAGCAGTTTCCGCTGTGGAAAAATGGGCGAAAAGGCAGTCGTCCAAAGTGACAGAAGCTCCGACGCGCAGTGAGATCCTGAAGGTGACAATCGAAGAGTTGGAGGATGAGCTGATTGTTCGCACCGATAAAGAAGGCAGTCTGAAACTGCGCGGCACAACCAATATCCCGATGTTTATGGCGTTCTGGAGAGCTCCCAAACATCGCCTGACAATGGAGGCGTTTCTGGATATTGACCCCAGCAGCAATCACACTTATCTGGAACGTCACCGAACCCGGCTGTGTGCCAAGTTGCAGGATGTATTGCTGGAAGTTGTCGTAGACGGCAATGCCTTTCGGATGCAGGTTTGCCGCAAATAAGCCGGCCAAAAAAACTTTCGCGTGTAGCCGGATTCGTGACAATTCGGGCGAGTTTCTGAACTCTCACGAGTTCAGAAACGGTCCGTGGAAATCACCCCGCATGAAAGTTGAAAGTTGAACACTGAACACTGAACACTGAACACTGAACACCTGACTGCAAACATCTGCAGGCACAAAAAAGAGCCCGACGGTTTTAACTCGTCGGGCTCTTCTGATTTCTGCTCTGTTGTGTTCTGCAGTCTGAACTGCATGCACTGCGCGATCTACAGTCCCAGGACATCCGCCATGGAATACAGCCCTGCGCCTTTGGAAACAAGATATTTGGCGGCGGCAAGTGCACCATAGGCATAACTGTCACGGGTATGGCCGCGGACCGTCAGATCGATAGTTTCGCCCATCATGCCGAACACAATCGTGTGCTCGCCTACGTTATCGCCGGTGCGGACCGCGTGGTATCCGATCTCATTCAGAGGACGCTGGCCAATACGACCTTCGCGGCCGTGCACATGATTTTCCTGACCCATCTGTTCGGCAACAATTCGGCCGAACTGCAACGCAGTGCCGCTGGGTGCGTCTTCTTTGAAGCGATGGTGACGTTCGATAATTTCTACGTCCACTCCATCCGCGTTGTTCCGCAATGCACGCGCCGCCTCGGAGACCAGTTTCATCACGACGTTAACCGCCATGCTCATACTGGGTGCCATGACAATCGGCGTGGTCTGAGCGGCAGCGGCCACTGCCTCGCGCAACTCTTTGCTGATGCCAGTGGTTGCGACTACAAGCGGAATGCGTCGACTTTCACACAAAGTCAAAGCGGATTGCAGACCGGCCGGTGTCGAAAAATCAATGATGACGTCGACAGGAAGTCCAAGCTCTGACGTGATCGCGACTCCGGAATATCCCGCGCCTGCGACTTCTCCGGCATCGCGGCCAATGACCGGACTGCCAGACCATTCGAGCGCCGCAGAGAGAGTCAGCTCCGCATCCTTCATGACCAGAGCAACGACTCGCTGCCCCATTCGACCACCCGCACCATTGACGCCAACTTTAAGAGCCATGAACCTCGGATCCTGAAAAGAATGACCTGTAGTTACACGGCGACGCGGCAGTGTTTGATCTGCCGCGTCGCTGATTCTGACCTGTAAACGGAACACAACGAACATGCGGCAGTGACACTGAATAGCAGCGTCTGATGCAGGCCCCGTGCTGGTCCGTTTGACTTATTAACTAGCTGACGGCCTCGACTTCGAAGCCTTTGCGATACGACTTTGTCAGAAGTTTGTTGGCCGCTTCATGGTTCGTTACCTTCATTGCCGCGGCGTCCCACTCCAGCTTTACACCCGGCAAACGTGCCGCGATGTTACCGAGCTGAACCGTTTCTGACAGTGGACCCGCGTAGTCGAATCCATCCGTTGTCCTGGTGCCGGCCAATGTCGCATCGACCCAGTCATGCCAGTGATTGGTGCCGGCGACTTCCGGCATCTTGTAGTCCGCAAACTTTGCTTGCGGGTACAGAGCCGGTTTTCCAACGTGCGGCAGAACCATCACGCCACCTTCTCCAATAAAGACAGAACCGGCGGCTGGCAACTCAACTCCGTCCGGCAGTTGAGCCAGCTCACGAGGCGGCTTCAATCCACCGTCGCGCCAGATCACCTTCAGCGTCGGCCCGGCGGTAAGTTCGTTCCCGGGGAATTCGTAAGTTACGGTTTCAGGTCCTGGCCAAACTTCCGATGTCGTCCCGTCATTCTCGGCCATGATGGACGTTGGTGATTTGATGCCAATGGCCGTAAAGACCGGATCCAGAATGTGGCAGCCAAAGTCACCAAGCGCTCCTGAACCAAAGTCCTGCCAGTCACGCCATTTGAATGGATGATAGACTTCGGCAGCAAATGGACGCTCTGGTGCGGCACCCAGCCACAGATCCCAATCGACTCCTGCAGGAACCGGTGCCGCTGGTGGTCGGTCGGTTCGACCATTATGAGTTCGTCCCTGGACGCCGACCCACGAGTGAACTTCTTTGATCTTTCCGATCGCGCCATCCTTAATCAGTTTCACGCCAAGACGATACTCGGCGGCTGAATGAATCTGATTGCCCATCTGAGTCGTCAGGTTCATCTTCGCTGCCAACAGCGACATCTGGCGAGACTCCCACACCGTATGGGTGAGTGGTTTCTG
Organism: Planctomycetota bacterium; assembly: GCA_003669615.1. Lineage (GTDB taxonomy): Bacteria > Planctomycetota > Planctomycetia > Planctomycetales > Planctomycetaceae > SXXK01. Next base: position 12,332 of record QWOO01000302.1, on the reverse strand, counting down.
ACAGTAAATGTGCTTGCCCATTTTCATCGCCATCATGGCGACGGGAGCATGCATATGGTCCGGAGTCGAGACGATCACGGCGTCGACTTTATCTGCAAGTTCCGTCAGCAGGATGCGGTAATCGGAAAAATGTTTTACGCCTGGGAACTGTGCATCGACCTTGTCAAATCGACCGGCATCAATGTCGCAGAACCCAACGAATTTGACTTTCGCGTGACTGCCGACACTCGACAGATCCGCCCATCCCATTCCATTCACACCAATCGCGGCAACGTGCAGCTCTTTTTCCAATGTGGCTGACCGCACGAATGCAGGTGCTGCAAAAGTGGCAGTAGCTGCTGCGGCGGATTGAGCCAAAAAGCTACGGCGAAGAATCTTGGTCTGAGCCATTTGATTACCCCCTGATCGAATTGCACTAGGCGAGGACATGACGGCGGATTGAATTTGCTCCGGTATCCTATCGTGGGCTTGCGCTTAGCAAAAGTCTGGCGAGATCTTCTCATGGAAGTCCCACACTGCCGGTACTCGCTGCTGACTGCCGGCGCCGATCCTTCCGGAACTTCAGGGACAGGACGAGTGTGCAGTTCTGTACGTCATGATGCGACTGAAGGCCCGCGCAGTTTGTCACCTGACCGGAAGCGATCAAGGCAAAACTCACCGAGGCTTCACGCAGCGGAAACCAACATGATTGCTGGCGGTTCGAACTTCCCCTTTGCCGCGCGTTCCGACCATGTACCGAGTGCAGTACAGGTCCGTGCACAGAAATGAACCACCTCGATGCACGCGTTTTTTTTCTGTGGGTTCCGCGGGATCCAATGGCGTGTCAGGGCCAGCAGGATTCTTTGCGACGCCGCCGGCCGTGGCCAGACTTTCATAGTAGTCCGGTCGATACCAGTCGCTGACCCATTCCCAGACATTGCCGCCCACGTCGTACAGTCCAAACGGATTGGCGGCAAACTGCTTCACAGGGGCAATGCCCTGAAAACCGTCCGCACCCGTATCTTTTCCTTCGACGGGGAACTGTCCCTGATAAATGTTGGCCTGAAATTTTCCATCCGGCTGCAGGTCATTGCCCCATGCATACAGATCGCCCGCTCTTCCTCCGCGCGCCGCAAACTCCCACTCGGCTTCTGTCGGCAAACGTTTGCCCGCCCATGTGACGTAAGCGACGGCGTCTTCATAAGCGATTTGGACGACCGGGAAATTGTCACGGCCCGTGAGATCACTTTCTGGTCCCATTGGATGTTTCCAGTCGGCGCCCGTCACATAGTTCCACCACTGAAAATAGTTGTCGAGCGCGACGGGTGCTGACGTCGGAGTAAACACAGTCGATCCAGCCACCAGGTTCTCCGGAGGCGCTGTTGGGAATTCTTCCTGCGTCGGTTTTGTTTCGGCGACTGTTACATAACCCGTAGCTTCGACGAATTTTGCAAACTGAGCGTTGGTGACTTCCGTTTCGTCCATCCAAAATCCGTCTACATAGACGCGGTGGACAGGAAGCGCGTCCCGAGTGACGCCTGGAAGACTGCAAATAGACTCCGACTCCGAATTGCTGCCCATCGAAAACTCACCGCCGGGAATCCACACCATTCCGGAGGGAGCCGGTTCCGGGGGAGCTTGTGGGTTGATGATTGTCGGTTCAAATGCGGATGCTGCGATATCCGTTTCTGTGGTTGCATCGTCCGAATTGCCCGTTGCACTTTCCTTTGCCACATTGTTATCGGCAGGGCGGCCATCTATGAAAGCAGCCGCCACAAAGGCAGAAGCGGCAAGGCTGAGCAGCAACAGTCCTGCGATCCAACGCGTGGAAGACGAGCTGTTTGCAGGCTGCTCGGTCACGTTCTTTCTGGACGAACTCATATCGGTGGAACTCAATAAGAAATCACGTTGTTGATAGCGCTCTTTTGGTGTCGTCCGGCAGTGTGAGTTGTCAGTCGGAACTTGCTTTGATCAGCGACATCCTGCGGACGAAGAATAGCATAATCAGCAGCACGCCCTGCGCACATCGAAACGATGGTAAATGGGCAACTTCAAAAACTGACCCGTCGAGTTCTGGTGTTTTCGCGATTTTTCGGCCGGTTCATCATCAGATTCGACGGGCGTGATGCTCCTTCCGTTTGGGTGATCTTCTGAGTCCAAGAGTGCCCATTTGGCGAGCTCTTTTCAGGAGTGTTGTGGATCCTGGGGCGAAACATGGGGCAGGCGCATGTTCCCTTTCCGAGGAGACGCTCATATACTCGAGGGGCAGTTTCAGTTTTCAGCAAAGAGTAACGTGCATGTCGACAACGGAAAAGAAGCAACCTTCGAACAGTTCGCGAGCCCTGCTGCTGGTGAATCCGAAAGCTCGTCGCGGCCAGGAAGATTTGGCGGCTGTTCGTGAGCGATTGATACAGGGAGGCCTGAGTCTCCTTGAGCCTGCGACCGAGTCGGCCGATTTTCTGACTCTAATTCGTCGTCATCGTGAAGAGGTAGATCGCATTATTATTGGGGGCGGCGACGGCACAATTCACAGCGCTCTTACCGGACTTCTGAAATCAAAATTGCCGGTGGGCATTCTTCCTCTGGGCACGGCGAACGATCTGGCCCGCACGTTGATGATTTCTGCCGATCCGGTACTCGCCTGCGATACAATTCTTCAAGGGGAGACTCGTTCGATCGATATCGGTACTGTGAATGAAGAGCCATTCTTCAATGTGGCCAGTATCGGACTCGCGGCCGAAGTGACGCGGCGATTATCGCGTGGCACGAAAACCTATTGGGGCGTGCTGGCCTATGCCTGGGCAGCCATGGGTGCCATGCTGCAAGGGCGTTCGTTCAGTGTGGAAATTCGTTGCAATGGCAAGTCGCTTAAGACTCGAACCTGGCAGATCGCGATAGGCAACGGGCGCTACTATGGCGGTGGTCTGACCATTCATGAAAACGCAAGTATCGACGACGGAATGCTGGACCTTTACAGTGTAGAGATTCAACGGCGATGGCAAATACTACCGTTGATTCCTGCATTGTGGCGAGGCACTCCGGACCCGGTACTTCCTGTTCGCACAATGCGTGGAACCGAGTTCGAAATTCGTCCACTGCATCGCGATCGCAGTATCATTGCTGACGGGGAGTTTGTTGGCAGCACTCCTGCTGTCTTTAAGTTGATCCCGCAGGCACTGACGGTATATGCGAAGCAGACCGCTGAGTAATCTGCGTGATGCTCGGTTGGCTGTTCTGCGTCGGCAGAGACACAAAGACAGCCGCAGATTTTCATCACGCGGCTTCGAGGCGAATCTGGCAGTTTCTGATTGCGGCTATGAACCAAAGATCTCATCGAAGAACTGTCGCATCGCTTCCCATGACCGTTCATCGGCTTTCTTGTTGTAGGCGGCTCCGCGCGAATTGTCGTTGCCGGCCATTGGCTGAGTGAATGAGTGTACGGCATTGGAATAGTAGATCATTTGCCAGTCGACTTTGGCTGAGGTCAGTTCTGCTTTGAAGGCATCAATGTCCTTCGCGGGAACAAACGGATCATCCGCTCCGTGGAGTGCGAGGATTTTGGCTTTGATCTTTTTGCCATCATCCGGGGTCGGTGAATCCAGTCCGCCGTGAAAACTGACGACTCCGCTGATGTCTGCGCCGCTGCGAGCCAGTTCCAATGTTCCCGTGCCACCGAAGCAGTAACCGATCGCCGCAATCTTGTTGCTGGCGACGCCCTTTTGAGCTCGCAGTTGTTCGAGTCCAAGGTTGAGTCGGCGACGATAGAGAGCGCGATCCTTCTTATAGGTACCCGCGAACTCCCCGGCCTGCTGCTGGCTTGAAGGACGAACGCCCTTCCCGTAGATGTCCAGGGCAAATGCAACGTAGCCTAAATCGGCCAGTTGTTTGCAGCGGGTCTGCTCATATTCCGTCAGACCCATCCATTGGTGGACCACCAGGATGCCTGGAGCCGCGTCCGTCACTTTCTCTGAGTCCCACGCAACAAAGCCTTCCAGTTTCACATCTCCGTCGGTGTATTCCACCGTCTTCGTTTTCACTTCCGCAGCAGCGAATGACGTGGGGATCGTAAGCAACAGAAGCACAATCAGGCGAAAGTTCATGTCGTGGTCCTTACAGGTGATTGGTTAATCCCGACCGGCTGCCATTGATGTCACGGGACACGAAGCGTATGAGGCCAGCCGTGAGTGCACGCAGCGAGTCGGAGGAAATGGATGTGGAAGCCGTGGATTTTACTCGTCGCATCGACGGCAGGTGAGCGGGAATCGTCGACAAAATTCGAAATTGAACCGGTCGGAAATTCTGCTCATTTAGGTCTTGTCGCACGAAACTGAACTGTCGACAAGGTACGGCTGGGCGATCGGAATTCCGGTCAGTGGCACGAGCCGGGAAAAATTCCGCGTGAAGTCGCAGCCTGCTTCAGCTATCCTTACGATCTGTTAGCGAATTGAATCGTGACGGTCACTCAATCAACGATACACTGCCACTTCTTCCTTAGGATGACGACCTTGGCCAAAAATGTTTTCGGCGAGGATCTTCTCGTGTGCTCGTCAGATCCTCTGACCGGCTTTTTTCGAACGGGCAAATGTGAAACCTGTGGCGACGACCAGGGAATGCACACTGTCTGTGCGGAAATGACGGCTGATTTTCTGAAGTTTTCGAAAATGGCGGGCAACGACTTATCCACGCCTGTGCCAGAGTATCGGTTCCCCGGGTTGAAACCGGGCGATCGATGGTGTCTTTGTCTGCCTCGCTGGCTGGAAGCTCTGGAAGCCGGCATGGCGCCCAAGCTTGCGCTGAAGGCGACTCACATCTCCGCCATCGAACACATTTCGATGGAAGTACTGCTGCAATACGCGGTCGACGCCGACGGATATGTGTATGAGCCACCAGCTCTCGACGACTAATTCAGTCTGGCGGGTCACTGGCATCATGATGTGGACGAAGAGCACTGGAATGATTCAGTGCCTGTTTCGTCTGAGATTTGTACTTCAGTCCGAAAAACTTTGGACTGAGGCTCTGAAGTTCAAAATATTCGTCCCTTGTGCTGGTATCTGAATTTATGAAACGTCCTCGCAGTGGTGGTGGGTGGAAAGCCATCGGATACAGTCTGAAGCTGGCGCGACGAGTCGGCTGGTGGACGATGTGGAAAGCCATGCGTTCCAAAAACACGTGCAAGACCTGCGCGGTCGGCATGGGCGGACAATTGGGCGGAATGGTGAACGAAGGCGGTCACTTTCCGGAAGTCTGCAAGAAGTCGTTTCAGGCCATGGCGTCTGATCTGCAGGGAGCGTTGCGTACCGAGTTCATCGAAAAGACAAACCTCAATCAGCTGCGAGCGATGACGTCGCGGCAGCTGGAGATGTCGGGGCGAATTTGCGAGCCTTTGTATCTGGCCAAAGGGGCAACATCGTACAAAGTCACGACCTGGGAACATGCAATCTCCACCCTGGCGGAACGCATGAAGGCGGCCGGGCCCGAGCGAAGTTTCTTCTACGCCAGCGGCCGTGCTTCGAATGAAGCCGGATTTTTGTTTCAGATGCTGGCTCGCCTGTTTGGAACGAACTACGTCAACAACTGTTCGTACTATTGTCATCAGGCGAGCGGTGTTGGGCTGGGGATGTCGCTCGGTACCGGAGCAGGCACCGTCCGGCTGGAAGATCTGGAACACACGGATCTGTACATTTTGATCGGCGCCAATCCTTCGTCCAATCATCCGCGCCTGATGCGATCATTGATGGAAGTTCGTCGCCGAGGCGGCCGAATTATCGTGATTAATCCCATGAAGGAACTGGGACTAACCAATTTCCGAGTCCCCAGCGATGTTCGCAGTTTGCTGTTCGGGACTGAGATTGCCAGTCAATATGTGCAGCCACATATTGGCGGCGACCTTGCCTTGCTGACCGGTGTGGCAAAAGACGTGCTGGAACGTGCTGGGCACGATTCGAAATTCGTTGCCGAACATACCGAAGGGTTTGAAGAATTCGTAAAAGAAGTTCAGGCGACCTCCTGGGATTCGATTATTGATCAGAGCGGTGTGGATCGCGAGACCATTCGATCGATCGCTGATCAGTACTGCAAAGCAAAGAATGTTGTCATCGGATGGTGCATGGGAATCACTCATCACCTGCACGGAACTCGCAGCGTCAATGCCATCGCCAATCTGGCCCTGTTGCGCGGCATGGTTGGCCGTGCGCATGCGGGTGTAATGCCCATTCGCGGCCACAGTAACGTACAGGGACTTGGGACTGTCGGAGTTACCCCGGCACTGAAACAGAATTTGCTTGAACGCTACGAAAAGACGCTCGGTATCGAAGCGCCAAAGTCGCCGGGCTTTGACACAATGGCCTGCATGGATGCTGCTCATCTTGGGAAGATGGACTTCACTCTTCAGCTGGGCGGAAATCTTTACGGCAGCAATCCCAACGCAAAACGTGCGTTTGATGCGATGCAGAAGATCAAGACGATCGTCTACATGTCGACCACATTGAATACCGGGCACGCCTGGGGAACGGGCGAAGAAACGTTCATTTTGCCCGTGCTGCCACGTGATGAAGAACCGCAGGCGACAACGCAGGAATCCATGTTCAGTTATGTGCGACTGAGTGATGGTGGCCCGACTCGTCACAGCAATGCCAGAAGTGAAGTCTCTATCCTCGCGGAAATTGGTCGTCGAGTCTTCGCGGGCGACGGTCGGCTCGACTGGACGCGCATGGAAAGTCATCAGGCCATTCGTGAACTGATCGCCGACATGATCCCCGGCTACGAAGATCTGAAGACTATTGAAGGCACCAAAAAAGAGTTTCATGTGCCGGGACGTGCTGTGATGGATTACAAGTTTCCGACAGCCACGGGAAAGGCAAAGTTCCACCCGACTCCGCTTCCGGCATCGATTGTGACAGCCGGTCAGCTGCGTTTGATGACCATGCGTTCGGAAGGTCAGTTCAACAGCGTGGTTTATGACGAAGAGGATCTCTATCGAGGTCAGGAGCGTCGGGATGTCGTGCTGATGAACGCAGACGATATTCGTCGAATGGGCCTGAAGCCTGAGCAGCGAGTGCGTGTTCGCAGCGAGGCCGGCGAAATGCGTTACATCCTCGTGCGTGAATTCGACATTCGAGCGGGCAATGTGGCCATGTACTATCCCGAATCCAACGTCCTGGTCCCGTCAGCAGTGGATCCGCTTTCGAAGACGCCCGCGTTCAAATCCATTGCGGTGAACATTGACGCTGAGCCGGACATGTAGGATCAATTTTCCGCTTTTAGAATTCGCAAGCGTCTTTTTTGCGAACCATTGACGTACAGCTTTTCGGACGAGGCGCCTCGGATGAAGATTACAAAGATTGAAACGCTGGTCTGCAACGCGCGGATGCGGAATTGGATCTTCGTCAAAGTGATGACCGATCAGGATGGCCTGTTCGGCTGGGGCGAAGCGACGCTCGAATGGCACACACGCAGCGTCGTGGCAGCGGTGGAAGATTTGTCGCAACTCCTCGTCGGTGAAGATCCGACTCGTGTTGAGCATCTGTGGCAGATGATGTACCGCCAGCACTTCTGGCACGGCAATGGAATTGTACGAGCCACCGCGATGGCCGGTATCGATCTGGCGTTGTGGGACATTCTTGGCAAGGTCGCCAACATGCCCTGTTCGAAGCTGTGGGGCGGACCTGTCCGAGACCATGTTCGCACCTACTGCCATCTGGGCGGCGGCAAGATGGAAGACTTCTACGAAACATCCACGGAAGATGCCGAACGATTCGGCGATCTCGCCCGCCAGGCCGTTGCCGATGGATTCACGGCCTTTAAGTCGATGGCCGTTCCGCCGACATTGCCACTGGAAGGACTCAAGCCGATTCGCACTGCGGAAAAAGCTGTTGCCGCGATGCGGGAAGCCGTCGGTGAATCCATCGACATCATGGTCGACTGTCACGCCCGTCCTTCACCAGCGATGGGCCTGCAGTTTGCAAAAGCACTGGAACCTTACGGACTCTACTTTTTTGAAGAACCCTGCTGGCCGGAAAGCGTTGAAGGCCTGGCACGGATTGCGGCTTCCGTCACCACGCCGATTGCCACTGGCGAGCGAGTGACCAGCCTGGCGGCGTTTCGAGATCTGTTTGCCGCAAAGGCGTGTGCCGTATGCCAGCTTGATATTACACACTGCGGCGGGCTTAGTGAGGCACGTCGCATTGCAGCACTTGCGGAGGCCTATCGCCTGTCGCTGGCCCCGCACAATCCGCAGGGACCGGTCAGCACAGCGGCGTCGCTGGAGTTTGGTTTTTCACAGCCAAGTTACATCATCTGCGAAACTGTTCACGAAGATGTTCCATGGCGACAGGACGTGGTCGAAGAAGGTTTCACCGTGGAGAAGAAAGGCCGGATCGTAAGGCCCAATACAAAGCCAGGGTTGGGGATTTCGATCAACGAAGCCGAAGTACGCAAGCATCCGTTTCAGCAGGAATTGTTGCAACGCGTCTTCCATTCCGACGGCAGCGTGGGCGATTGGTAAACGCGCCCGAGACCGGCGTAAAGTTCTCTGGAGTCGCCTTTCAGTTGTCTGCCAAGCAGCAGGCAGAGAGCCGCGTACTTGTCGCTTGATGCTATGCGTCGTTCCAGCCGTTCAGTTCCAGAAACGGCTGCTTCCAGTGATACTCGTTAAGCAGGTCCTGGGTGTTGCGACCGAGAATTCGCAGCGCCGCGTACAGAGCTTCAATGGTCGCCAGGCCTTCGGAGGGATCCGCATAGACTTCGGATTTGCGAGGATACGCCGTCCGAATGACGGGCAGCGACCGGACTTCGACGTGCGAATAGAACGGTTCCATTCTGGCCGCCAGACGCCAGGTTCCATCCAGCAACAACAGACCACGATCCGTATCCGCTTCTGACAGAACAGGTCCGCCGATTCCGAGGCGAACATAATTTGTCACATCGATCGGAACCGGATGCGGAAACGTTGTGAACACAAACTCTGGTCGGTCTCGCAGCGGTTCGACCGAACATTTACTGCGTCGCTCACGAGGATGAACGACGATTACGGTAGGCGGGAACATGACAATCGACCTGGCTATTCGTTGCGAATCTTTTCAATCTCGGCATTCAATTCCGCAATCTGCTTTTCCAGACGTGGGATCTCCTGAGGATCATCGGGTTGTTTTTTTGCTGCGGAAAGCAGTTCGCGAAGACGAGTAATCTTGTTCTTTGCGGCTTCAATCTGCTTCTGCTGTTTCTTGTTCAACGCCATTTGGTTCTAATTCCTGCCAGACCAAAATGTCCGGGGTTCCCTCGAACAAAACATATACCTGTCGCTGCAGCATATCGAAGTTGAGCCCCGCTGAGAACAATGTCTGACCACGCCCAAGATCTTCTTCAACTGTTGACTGATTCGGCAACATCCAAAACGCTTCTCAAGGCAGTTTTCAGCAGTCCTCGGGCCGCGGAACCCGAGTTCCTGCGTGTGAGCGTGCGGCCCGTGGAGGTTCGCGGCCTGTCGATGCTGCAGTTTACATCGCAGACAGCCACACAGGAATTTCACAAAAATTTCGGTGGCGACGAGGCATTGGCAGAACTGACGCGTCTGGTCACGAAAGTTTACCGCAATGCTCGAATCACCACGGCAGATGCGATTTTTGAAGCACGCACGTCCCGCAAAGGCAAGTGCTTTCTTCGCAAGGAAGCGGCACCGGTCGCTGTCGTCACTCCGCCTGCTGCCCACAATCGAACTCGAAACTATCTAATTCCGGAAGGCGTTCCGTGTCCGTTTCTGATTCATACGGGTGTAATGACAAAGGACGGTGCGGTACGAGCGGCCCATTCGAAGAAGTTCGGACAGATCAATCGGTTCCTGGAATTCATCAATGACGTTGTTGCGATGCTTCCTGCTGATCGCACAATTCATGTGGTCGATTTCGGATGCGGCAAAAGCTACCTCACGTTCGCTACGCAGTATCTGCTGACAACACTGCTGCAGCGAGACTGTCGGATCACGGGACTGGATCGGCGGGCGGACGTCGTCCAGACCTGTTCGAAAATTGCCAAAGAACTACAGCTTCCGAATCTGCAGTTTGCGATTGGAGACATTGCTGGTTTTGAATCCGACAATCCGGTGGACCTTGTGATTTCTCTGCATGCCTGCGACACCGCAACCGATGACGCGCTGGCTCAGGCGGTCCGCTGGAAAAGTCGAGTGATACTGGCAGTTCCGTGTTGTCAGCATGAGCTGAACGAGTTGCTGACGAACTCGTCGTTGCCGCCCATCAGTTCGTACGGGCTGCTCAAGGAACGGTTCGCTGCGATGACAACGGATGCGATGCGAGGAACGCTGCTGACGGCCGCCGGTTATCAGACTCAGATTCTTGAATTTATCGACATGGAGCATACTCCCAAAAATCTTTTGATCCGCAGTGTGAGACGCACTGAAAAGGCCCCCAAAGATTCCACCGAAAAGGCCTACGAGGAAGTTTTTCGTCTGCGAAATCAGCTGAACATCCCGCCGCTGACTTTGGAGCGTCGACTGCTGGAACAGGAGTCTCTGCCGAGTCTGTGCCGTCCCGAATCCTCTGATGCAGGCCTTCCCGTGACTCAAACGGCAAGTGTGGGAGGAATATCCAGCGGGAGCGAAATGAGCTCATGAAAACGCTGATCACTCTTTGCACGTACAACGAAGTCGGCAATCTGAAAGGTCTGATACCCGATCTCCTCGCGCTTGTACCGGATGCAACGGTGCTTGTCATTGACGACAATTCCCCGGACGGAACGAGCCAACTGGTGCGTGAGATGGCGGGTGCCGACAATCGCATCCGGCTGATTCATCGGCCTGGAAAACTGGGTCTGGGCACGGCGACGCTTGCCGGATTTCGATTTGCCATGGAGCAGCAGTTTGATCTGCTTCTGAACATGGATGCAGATTACAGCCACGGGCCGCAGTATGTTCCACAGCTGATCGCCAAAATGCCCGAGTGCGATGTGGCGATTGCCTCGCGGTATGTGGCAGGCGGAGGCGTTGCCGGCTGGACGCTGCGTCGCAAGCTGATGAGTCAGACCATCAATCTGTGGGCTCGTCTTTGGCTGGGCTTAAAAACTGCCGACAACAGCGGAAGCTTTCGCTGCTATCAGGTCTCGACACTGAAGCAAGTCGACTGGGATCTGACTGTGGCGAAAGGCTATGCGTTCCAGGAAGAAATTCTGTACCGGCTTCGTCGAGTAAACGCTCGCATGTGTGAGCTGCCTTTCGTCTTTGAAGACCGTCGATACGGTGTGACAAAGATCAATCTGCGGGAGTGTGTAATCGCGGTACTTGTGATACTACAGCTGGGCATCCAAAACCTGCTGCGGTATCGAGTCGGGCTTAAATCAGCCTAAAATCTGCTGTCTCGACCAATTCCTCGGGTCACATTTTCGCTTCCAAACACTCGGCACTCTGCCTATTTACCCTGCCTTTCCAGCGGGTGAGGCAGATGTTCATCAATGGACATTGCCGCCGCGTGTTGGCATTGATATAAGTGCTCGGTCAGTCAATGTTTGCGTCCCGACCCCGGTGGTCAGGATCGTATAAATCGTGGAAGTTGTTATGGCACTTAGGGAGAAGAAGAACGTGAGCGAGATCACAGAGGAAGAAGCTCGTGGGCCGGAAGCCCAGCAGGTTCAGGAAGTTGTCGTCAGCGATGCGAATGCAAACGCCGGCTACGCCAATTTTTGCCGCGTCTCAAGCACGCCGGAAGAATTGATTCTTGACCTGGGCCTGAACCCAACACCATACGCGACGGGCAAAGTCGAAGTGAAAGTGACTCAGCGAATCATCCTGAATCACTACACCGCCAAGCGTCTGTGGAGCGCTCTGTCCATGGCTCTGCAGCGCCACGAGCAGGCGTTCGGCGTTCTGGAAACCGACGTTCGCAAGCGCGTGAAGGTTCCGCCAAACGCGGGCTAGTCCTGCGACCTGTTGAAAAACAGGCTCCCGCATCTGCAAGATTGATGCACGTTTGAATTGACAGAGGCTTAGCATCGCACCGATGCTAAGCCTCTTTGCGAATTGCGGTCTATCCGCTGCGCTTCCGATTGCCTGACAGCGAACTACAATCAATAGCTATGACAGATCAGCCTCATCCCGAAGGTGCACCTGACGACGGGCCACACAGTCAGGAAATTCGCCACTCACAGATTGGAGCTTTGGTTCCAGCGCATGTGGCCAAAGGCGTTTTCACCACTGGCGCCGTCGTGCTGCAGGGGCAGCATGAATTCATTGTGGACTTTCTGCTTCGCATGCAGCAGCCTCAACAGGTGGTCGCCCGAGTGATCATGCCACCGGTTGTGGTGGGTCAGTTCATCGGTGCTCTTCAGGAAAACCTGCAGCGTTATGAAGA
>QWOO01000190.1 GCA_003669615.1 Planctomycetota bacterium | reverse complement strand
TCCGGCAGTCTGCCTGCAGACGACCGATTTTTCCAGCCAGAAGAAAGCAGAAACGAAGTGGGCAAGCAGAGCGTTTGTGCTTTTCAACGCCACTGAGAACGCTACCTTGTGAAGTTCGCGCTCTGTTATTCCATCGACTCTCGACTGCTTCGCTCAGGACTTCGTATTATGTCAGACATCGGTTCAGAAACTCTGCCTGCGCCCGACAGCTTTGAGCATCTGGCTGCGGCGCGAAGGGAGTGGATCGAAACCGTCCTGCGTCCGTGGTGCCATAAAAGTTCGCTGAAAGAATTGCGAAAGGCCGAACAGGAATGGTTCGATATCGCGGGCCGGGCCGATGTGAAACCAACGCTCTGGACATGGGCATGGGAACGGTTTCCGGTGATCGTGCATCCCGATCTTCCGGGCGTCAACGAAACCTCCGAGGTCACTCTCACGCTGACCGACGGTTCCCAGGTTTCAGGTTTTCCTGACGGACGCAGAAGTCAGCGCGGGATGCTCATTTTGATCGGCATCTCGGAAAGCAGCGAAAGCATTACGCACGGACCGATCAGCATCGATCAGATTGCTTCCATCCAGTAGAGCCAGGTTTTCCGACAACCGTCGGCAAGATGCAGCCGGCATTTTGCGCGGCAGGGATTTGTCCGTGATTCGTTACTTCAGCGAGATCACGTCCACTTGAGATCCGACCGGGACCATTGGCCAGAGTCGTCCGATGGGCTCAATACGGACGGCCGCCATCGTGTCGCCTGAATGCTCGGCAGACTCAACCAGCATGGGCACATCGACCACCTGCCCGCAAAACTCTTCCCGGCCTGGAAATACCAGCAGCACTTCATGTCCGGTCTGCATCTCGTGCACTCGCCGAGTCGGCAGATGCACAATGATGTACCGACGGTCGGTGTGCAAAATCCTCAACATCACCTCTCCGTTCGGAAGGTCGTCGCCCTGACGGTACCGAACCTGCCCGACAACACCATACACCGGAGCGTTCACGTGAACCTCACGGCTGATGGATTTCATCGTTTCCAGTCGCTGGGAGGCTTCGTCCAGCTGTTCCTTCAGAGCTGTCACGCCCATCGCTTCACTCACCGTGACAGGCAACGAGGCACGTACCGAAGACAGACGCTTCTCTTCGGACTGCAGTGACATCAGCTGTGAATCAACGGTGCCTTCGGTCTCGTAGACAGACGTCGGCGAATCAGAGATCACACCGTCGCGAGGCACTTCCGCCACACGCACAGGAACCGACTGTAACGCAGGCCTTGTGTGCTCGGGTGAAAACTTTCCGCTGCCACTGAAGAACAACAAGCCGCCCGCTTCCGCAGACCGAGAAGCGTGAGTCAACATCTGCCGCGACGAGACGACGGCCACGTTGGGTCGCTGAGAACTGCGTGAGTGTCTGGCCAGCTGCTGAGAACGCTGCACGCCATTTTGACGTTCAGCAATCTGCAGACCTATGTCCCACAGATTTCGATCAACGTCTCCCGTTCGCCATTCCAGTTCAATCTTCGCCTGAGCTTCCGCGCGTTTCAGCTCCATCGAAAGCTTGCGAAGGTTCTGCTCCTGACTGTCCAGCACTGCCAGATGTTCGAGCTTTTCCAGAGTCAGCAGGGGCTGTCCGGAAAAGACTTCCTGCCCCGGTTTCACATGCACGGCCGTCAGTCGCGAAGGAGCCGGAACGCAAATAGAAGTAATGTCAGCCGATAGTACGCCGGTCAAAGCCTGGTTACGGCGCTGACCCAGCACGTAGATGGTGAAGAAACCAATCAGCAGCGCACAGGCCAGCAGCGTGACAGTTCGCAATGCCGACGCAGGCAGACTGCTGGTGACAGCCGCCTCGGGCGAATGGCTCAGAGTGCGAGCCTGATCGATCCAGGCTTCGTCGATAATTCGCGACACCGAAACCTGAAGCTCGGCTGCAATCGCGACGATCTCGCGATGCCGCCAAAGCGCAATCTGACCGAACAGATAGACGCCTCGCTGATTCAGTAATACTGCTTCGCGCGTCCGAATGCCGGCGATCTGAGTCAGATCATCAGCACGTTTGGGTACGTTTTCATAAACGACTCCAAACTGTCGATCCATGCGGTGTCCGCGAGGTAGTTTCGCGATGATCGGCGATTCCATGGTTCCGTCCATTGGGAGCATCCGAAAGCTCATCAACGCCGCCGGGGCGCTGACTGATTTTGAACAGACTGCGTTTCGTGTGCCGGTACGAATGGCGCACGAAAGCACAGTCTGTCTCGATTCTTTTTCGGCGTCACAAACCACATCCAATGACCAATTCCGAAAATCGCCGCGAAAGGCAGAAGCCTCCAGCTTTTCCTCACCCGCCAAAAACAACCAAAATCGACCGACCGCTTTCGCCCTGAATATCGGCGGGCAATTCCCAGCCGCAGGCGTTTCTGCCTTATTTGAATGCGAAAAAACTGTCTATGGGATTTGCCTGAACAACCTACAGCTCCTGCCTTTTCAGTTTTTCTCACGCAATGGCGGCGGCAATTTCTGCCGGAGTTCATCTTGGGCGGTCTGCTGCCTAGAATGCTGCCGTCCCGATAGGTCCGTTTGAAGAGTTTTCAGATCTCTACAAGCGAACACCTTCGGTCCCGGCCGCCGGGGAGTTTGATCAAAGTAACGGCTTCGCCAAACCGGCAGGTCGGTATCAAAGTTACACGCAGATGAGTTTCCTATGATTTCAATCGACAAAGCTCTACGAGTCAGCTTTCTGACTCTCAGCGTTTTCGCTCTATGTATCAGCCCACGAATTGTGGTCGCCAGTCCCGACGGTGATCTTCCCCTGGAGGCCGGTCTCGTGCCCGACTCGAAAGCCACAGCAGAAACAGTTCACGCGGCACATCCGGCTAACAGACTGGCGAAAGAGTCGAGTCCGTATTTGCTGATGCACGCTCACAATCCGGTGGACTGGTACGCATGGGGCCCCGAAGCCTTTGAGAAAGCTCGTTCAGAAAACAAGCCCATCTTTTTGTCCGTCGGCTACAGCAGCTGCTACTGGTGCCACGTGATGGAGCGGCAAACTTTTTCCAACGCGAAGATTGCCGAATACCTGAATGAGCACTTCGTCTGCATCAAAGTGGATCGCGAAGAACGCCCGGACGTGGACGACGTCTATATGACCAGCCTGATTGTCTACCTTCAGGCAGCCGGAAGCGGTGGCGGTGGCGGCTGGCCGTTGTCGATGTTTCTGACGTCCGACGGTGAGCCTGTTGCCGGAGCCACCTATCTTCCACCGGAAGACACTCCCGAAGGTCGGACAGGTTTTCTTACCGCCGCCCGCCGCATCCACGAACTTTGGGTGAATAATAAAGAGTCCGTGAACAGTACTTCGGCGATGCTGGCCCGTGAGGTTCGTCGGTTGTCAGGTCCTTCAATATTGGCAGAACCTACCGAACTGAAACGCGAACAACTGACGGCCGTCGCTGCAGATATTTCCGACCGATATGACTCAGTCTACGGTGGCGTGGATTTCAATAAACGAAATCCCGATGGACCGCGATTTCCCAATGTCCCGCGACTGATCTTCCTGCTGAGTCTCTACGAAGAATCCGGTGACGCCCAACTGCTGAAGATCGTCGACCATTCTTTGTTGGCCATGGCTCAGGGCGGCATTCGCGATCATCTGGGCGGTGGCTTTCATCGCTACAGCACCGATCGACGCTGGAACGTGCCGCACTTTGAAAAGATGCTGTACGATCAGGCGCAGCTGCTGGAAGTTTATGCTCATGCAGCCCGCGTCACAAAGAACCCGTTTTACACTCAGGTCATCGATGAACTGGTCGGATTTCTGACTCGCGAAATGACTCTTCCCGACGGCGGATTCTGCTCGGCCCTGGACGCCGAAACTAATGCCATCGAAGGCGAATACTACGCTTGGACCGAAGAAGAAATCCGCAGCACTCTGGAAACAGACGATGCTGACCTGTTCCTCACGGCTTACGGATTTAAAGAGCCGCAGTCATTCGAACATGGACGAGTCCTCTTTCTGCCGCTGACAGTTGCCGATCTGGCCGCCACTCTGAAAACAGAACCAGCTGCCCTGGAATCAAAACTAGCCTCCATGCGAACTCGTCTGCTGGCAGCGCGATCGCAGCGCGAACGCCCGATGCTGGATGATAAAGTGCTGACAGAATGGAATGCTCTGATGATTCAGGGCCTGGCTGTCAGTGGACGTTTGCCGGGGCGCGAAGCAGACCTGCAGGTCGCTTCGAAGGCTGCCGACTTTCTGCTGACAAAGATGAAAGATCCGGAAGGCCGTCTGCTCCGAGCGTGGCGAAACAGCGTGGCCGGTCAACCAGCGTATTTGGATGACTATGCGTGTCTTGTTTCAGCGCTGCGTGCTCTCCATGAGTCGACTCAGGACGAACGCTGGCTGACCGCTGCGACCGAACTGACAACACAGCAGATCGCTCTGTTTTATGATGAAGCTCAGAAGTCGTTTTTCTTCTCCGGGCATGATCAGGAAAAATTGTTCGCTCGTTCCAGTTCACCTTACGATTCCGTGTCGCCTTCGGGCAACAGTATGACCATTCGAAACCTTCTGGCGTTAAGTCCAGGAGAGACCAATCCGAAGTTTCGCGAGCTGGCCGAATCAACTCTGAAGCGTTTCAGCGGCACACTCGACTCTTCTCCCGGCGCCTGCTCGGGCCTGGCTTTGGCACTGCAGGATCTGCTGCGTACGAAACCCGTTGAAAAGGCGGCCTTGATCAATGCGGGCCAGTCTGTACTGACATCGACTCAGGTCGCCGTTGATGAACCTTCGGAAGGACCAGCGACCGACGGGGAACAGAGCACTTTCAAACCAGTGCTTCCTGAACCCGCCACCGCGTCACCTTTCAAGCGAAGCTACGATGAACGCCCCGTGAAGGCCAAAATCTATCCGTACTTCGACAAGCTGGAACGAGGCGGTAAGTGCCCGGTTGCGATTGAACTGACGATCGCTACAGAATGGCACATCAACGCGAATCCCGCTAATCCCGACTTTATGATTCCCACCGAGATTAAGATCACCAGCCCGCAGAAAATTAAGATGACTCGGGTCAAGTATCCGAAGCACGAGCTGCTGGAAGTGGAAGGCCAGGAAGAACCTTCACACGTCTATGGCAACAAGGTGATGATCTACACTCTGCTGGAAATCGACGCAGCGGAGATGGCTGAAAAGGGTGAGCTGGAAGTCGAAATCAAATTTCAGGCATGCAACTCCAAAACGTGTGAAGCACCCGACGTGATTAAACTCAAGGGCAAGCTGCCGCTGGCGAATCCCGGCGACACGATCAATCGCACCTTTGAAGACAAGTTCCCCAAAGTCGATGCGAAGGGTGACGAACAGAAGGACGAAGAGAGCCCCGAAGAGAAGTAGCGACTGGCTTACAAGCTCGAATCCCAGCGAGTGTGTCGTGAGTCTCGACGCGTCAAAAGCTCACTCGCTGGCGTTTCGAAGTTGCATAGGACTCACACCACTCGCAAGGCGCGAAAGAGGCACCGGATTTCGTCGTCGATTCCATCAGGTGAGCTAACTGTTTCGGCGATTTCACTCTGCAGAATTCGACGGTACCGTTTTCGCAATCGATGCAGCGCGATTCGCACGGCTTCCGCAGACATCTGTAAGCTTTCAGCCACTTCCGTCAAAGTCGCCTCGGTCGGTTGCCCGGCCAGATGATTCGCCAACACCGCAAATAATTCGGCCCGACCTGCGTCCTGATGCTCCAGTCGCAGACGGTTGAGTGCCCGATCCAACAATGCCAGCGCCCATCGTCGCTCAAACAGCTGCTCGGGGGTCTCACCGCGAGCCAGCTCGTCGACCAGTTGCTCTTCCCCACGATCAAAATCGAGCGAATGGAGAACCATTTTTCCACCGCGCGAAAGCGTGGCCTTGCGGTCTCGTTCATTGCTCACAAAATGCCGAGCAGCCGCGAGCAGAAATGAACGGAAGCGACCAAACTCAGGATTCAGATCGGCAAACGCATCACGTGAAAGCAGGCTGGCGAAAAATCCCTGAGTCCAGTCCTGAGCCTCATGCACATCCCGCGTCTGTCGCCGCATAAAGCCGTACACCGGCAACCAATACGCCTCACAAAGTTCCTCCAGCGCCGCCTTTGCGGGAGTGTCATGCCCCTGCCTCGCCTGGTGAATCAGACTCCAGCGAGTCGTTGCGAATCGTCGCCGAGGGACAGCGGTTGGACTGGGAACCGATGAGGTCATGCTGAGGCTCCCACGCAAATTCTTCGAAATACCCTGTAACGTTCGCCGCCGATTGCTTCTCCTGATAATAGAGGCGAAACACTATTGCTGCAACAAGAGTAGGTCCTGCCTGCCGGGCAGCGGTTAAAGTAGGTCCTGCCTGCCGGGTCTGCCGGAAAGGACTTTCGCCGCAAGGCGAACCCCGGGTGCAATCGGCTGATGATGGCCGCTGGCTTCCTCTAACCGATTGCACACAAGTCGCGGCAAGCCGCGAAGTCCTGCCCGGCAGGCAGGACCTACTCGAAAAGACTGTGGTTGGCTGCGTAGCAGTGACAACGCGACAGAATTTGCCACAATGAGTCGTTGCGAAACGGTGCAATGAGTCTCACGGCAGGGTTCTTAAATGTTGACGGTATTTCATACGGCCGACTGGCATCTGGGGCAGTCGTTTTTTGGGTTTGATCGAGACTACGAACACACCTGTTTTCTCGAATGGCTGCTGGCCGAACTCCAGTCGCAGCGGCCCGATGCGCTGATCGTGGCGGGCGATGTGTTTGATTCCATCAACCCGTCCGCCGTCTCACAGAAACGGTACTACAACTTTCTTGCCCGAGCCCACGCGGCGCTGCCTGATCTCCAGATTGTAATCACCGCCGGCAACCATGATGCCGGAGCTCGGCTGGAAGCGCCGGCCGAGCTGCTGAATTCTCTGAACGTCACCGTCGTCGGGACCGTCAGCCGCGATGATACTGGGGACATCGATCTCCAGAAGTTTCTCGTTCCGCTCAGGGACAGCGGCGGAAACATTCAGGCCATTGTTCTCGCCATCCCGTTTCTTCGCCCGTCTGATGTGCCGCTGATTCCGGACGCAGCCGACCCGTATCTGGATGGTGTTCGAGAACTCTACCGGCTGGTGACCGAGGCGGCTGTCGCGATGCGGGCGACGCTCTGCCCCGAGGTGCCGTTGATCGCGATGGGCCATTGTCATCTGACGGGCGGCGAAGAATGCCTCGATTCAGAACGCCGACTTGTGATCGGCGGTGCGGAAGCATTGACTCTGGAAACGTTCGCGAATGAAATCGCCTATGTGGCACTCGGGCATCTGCACAAGGCACAGATGTTTCACGACGGGCGGATTCGTTACTGCGGCAGTCCGATACCGCTGTCGTTTGCGGAAATGGGGTACACGCATCAGGTCATGCGGATGACGTTTGACGGACAGCAACTGACAGCAGTGGATGCTGTGCCGATTCCTCGGACGGCGGCGATGTTGACGGTGCCGGCGGAAGGGTATGGGACGATCGATAACGTGCTGGCGTTGTTGGAAGAATGGGAGATGCCGTCAACTGTCCTTCTCCCCCGCGGGGTAGAAGGTGGCCGGAGGCCGGATGAGGGGGCTGGCGATTTCAAGAGTCGCGACGAAGACGAGGGAGGCGGGAGCCTCCGGGGCAGTGCGTTCCAGGGCTGGAGCCCTGGAACGAGGGGTGAGGTGCATCCGTTTCTGGAAGTGCGGGTGCTGGAAGATCAGCCGGATCCGACGCGGCGGAAGCGGATTGAACAGGCTCTGGAGGGCAAGCCGGTTCGGCTCGCGTCCATCAAAGTGGAAAACCTGGCCCGCAAGAACGCTTCCAGCGATTCATCGGACCAACTGGCAAATGTGGACCTGAAGACCATCAATCCGGAAGACATCTTTCTGAGCGCTCATCTGGAAAAGTATGGCACCGCGGCTGACGAATCATTGATCAGCGCCTTTCGCGAAATTCTGCTTCAGGAGGTTCACGCCTCATGAAGATTCTACGCATCACTCTCAACAATATCGCGTCGCTCGCCGGCACTCATACGGTCGACTTTACGCGCGATCCGCTGCGATCGGCCGGCCTGTTTTCCATCAGCGGAGCCACCGGCGCGGGCAAGAGCACGCTGCTGGATGCATTGTGCCTGGCTCTGTACGACGCGACGCCGCGATTGAATCAGGTGGGTCGACTGGCCGAACTGGCCAATGGCGAAAAACAGAACGATCCGCGGAACCTGCTGCGCCGTGGAGCAGGAGAAGGATTCACTGAAGTCGCATTCGTGGGCGTCGATGGCCAGGCGTGGACGTCGCGGTGGCGAGTGCGTCGAAGTCGGCGCAGTGCTGATGGAGCCCTTCAGAATGTTGAAATGGCTCTCTACAAAGGTCACATCGCGCCGGGCGGTGAAGGCGTCGTGGAAGAGGGCGGCAAGAAGACGCTGGTGCTGAAGGCGATTGAAAACAAAATCGGCCTGACCTTTGAACAGTTTACTCGCGCGGTGCTGCTGGCCCAGAATGATTTCGCAACCTTCCTGAAAGCCGACGACAAGGAACGCGCGGAGATTCTGCAGGCGTTGACCGGTACCGAACGCTTCGAAGCGATTTCGAAAGCCGTGTTTCTGCGCTGCGGGGTTGAACAAAAAGCCCTGGAAAATCTTGGTTCACGTCTGGCCGGGAATCCGCCGTTGCCTGAGGACGCTCGTCTGGAAGCCGAGGCCGCTTGCCAGTTGGCCGAACAACAACTGACCGGCGTGGAGATCAGGCACAAGGAACTGCAGTCTCACGCCGACTGGTTCAGCACGCGCACAAAATTGACGGACGAAAAATCCCGAGCTGACGAAACACTTCAGCAGGCTGTCACAAATCGCAGCACCGCTGAGCCCCGACGGATGGAACTGGCCCTCACGGAAGAAGTTGCCCGAGACGCTCGCCCGCTTCGCACTGCCGAACGCATCGCCACTGACAAAGCCACAGCCGCCGCTTCAGACGTTGATCTTGCGAAGCTAAAATGCGCCGAACTGGAACTCGCTTATAAAGTCGCAGCCGATCTGCATCAGACGGCTTCCGAGGTTCACGCCGGTTTGCTCGCCGAACAAATGGCCAACGAACTGCCGCTCAGGAAGGCCCGAGCTCTGGACGAGACCCTGGCACTCGTGCAGACTCAGTTCCAAAACGCCAGCACGGATCTGGACGCAGCCAATACGGCCTTGAAAGCTGCGGAAGAAAATTTGAAAACCACCGTCGATGGTCGCACCATTCGGCTGCAGGAACAGCAGGCTCTGGAACGTGACCGCGAACGTCTGAAAGCCTTCGCTCCGTTTGTGATGGATTCCGCCCGCTGGATGGATCGCATTGATGCGGCGATTACGGCGGCTCAGCAGGTCGTCGCCGCCCAAACGCATGCCGCGTCGCTGTCGAAAGAACTGGCGGAACTGGATGAACGTTTGAAGTCGGCCGAACAATCACGGACGCCTCTGCAGGCGGCATTTGACTCAGCATCGACAACGCTGGCTGCTGCGATCGAAGCGGAAAAGAAATTCGACGTCGAACAACTGGCAGCGGATCGGGCAGAACGAGATTCTGCAAAGGGCGTACTCACGGCGTTGTTTCGTCAGTTGAAGGATGCTCAAGGCCTTCGTGAACAAGTGAAAAATGAAGCAGAATCGCTCGAACAGCTTCAGGCGGCTCAGGGATTTGATGCGACGGCCATCGAACAGATTCAAACCGTCGAACTTCCTCAGGCCGAACGTACGATCGAAGTCGCAAAGACGCAGCTGGAATTTATTCAGGCCGCCGTCGACGATCACGCAAAGCGATTGCGGCTGACGTTGCAGGACGGCAAGGAATGTCCTGTCTGCGGATCCATCAGTCATCCGTACAGCCAGCACGAGCCGGAGCTGGAAGCTGTGGCGGTGAAGGCTGCAAAGAAATCCGTGAAGGATCTGGAGAAGAAACGCGACGAAGCCAGTGGCCGCGAGTCGCGTTTGCGTGGCTCCATGGAAACTCGAAATGTGCAGATCGATACGAAGACGCACGAACTGGCCGAGATGAAGGCGAAGGCGATCGACATCGTGGTCGAATCGCCCGATCATCCGGAAGTCATGGCCGTTCTGGCGATCGAAGAAGACGCTCGTCTGGCGGTGATGGAATCGCGACTGCTGGAAATCAATGGCAACCTGCAAGCCATCGGAACAAAGGAAAAGAACGCTCGCAATGCTGCAAAGCTGACCTCGGATTGCCGTGATTCGCAGCAAAGCTGTGATGCTGCACTGAAGGAGCTGAATGATCGACTGAATGAGCTGTCGACTGCTCGTGGTATTCTGAATGAAACTCACAACGCCGCCGCAACATCGCTGCGCAAGGCCGAAGAGCACCGTCTTGAAGCGGACAACCGACTGAACGATCTGTGGTCCGGACTGCCTGCATCAAAACAGGAATTTGAAACGGATCCGTCGGCCTTTCGCCTGGCTTTCGAACGGTCGGCGACCGAATGTGGGGACATTGAAAAGCAAATTACGGACGTCACCAGCCTGATTCAGCAGGCCGACGCTGCCATTCGTCCGCTGGAGCAATCCGTGGCGGATGCCCGGAAGTACTTCACCACGTGTCAGACCACATTCGACAATATTTCAATGGACCGCGATGCGCGTCTGAAGGACCGCGAACAGCTGTTTGAAGGCCGCGCGGCGGATGTTGTGGAAGAGGAACTTAAACTTCGCCTGACGGCTGCGGCAGAATCCCTGAATGAGGCTGCCACTAAAAAGGCGGCGGCCGATCGTCAGCAGGTTGCGGCGAATTCGGAGCTCTCAACCCGATCCCAGGCGGCTCAGGTCACGAGTGCGGAACAGGCCACTGCGGAGTTTGCCAGACAATTCTGGCTGGAAGCGTTTATTGCTCGCACGTCGAAACCGCTGACTCTGGAGGAACTGGACGCGATCCTGGCTCGTGATGATGCCTGGATCCAGGCGGAACACGTTGCTCTCAAGCAGCTTGATGACGCCGTGACTAATGCAGAGGGCGCGTGCGAAGTCTATGTGAAGCAGTTGCAGCAGCATGTGGAGACGCAGCCGACACAGGAGGAAGAACAGACGATCCTCACGGCACTGCAGGCGATCAACGAGGAGCTGACTCAGGCGAAAGGCGGTTTGAACGCAGCAAAGGCGGTCATCCTGAACGACGATACTCGCCGTGTACAAAACATGGATCTGATGGAACAGATCCGACTGCAGGATGCGAAATCGGATCCGTGGAGAAAGCTGAACGAACTGATCGGTTCATCGGACGGAGCGAAATTCCGGATGATCGCACAGCGGAGGACGCTCGATCTGCTGCTCGGGTATGCCAATCATCAGTTGAACCAATTGGCGTCGCGTTATCGACTGGAACGAATTCCGGTTTCTCTGAACCTGATCGTGATCGACTGTGACATGGGTGAAGAAAAGCGATCGATTCATTCGCTGTCCGGCGGCGAGTCGTTTCTTGTTTCGCTGGCTCTGGCCCTGGGACTTGCGTCGCTGACCTCCAATCGACTGCGGATTGAATCGTTGTTTATTGACGAAGGGTTTGGAAGTCTGGATCCCGAGACTCTGAACACTGCGATGAGTGCTCTGATGCATCTGGAAGCTCAGGGCCGCAAGGTGGGCGTGATTTCGCACGTGACAGAAATGACCGATGCGATTCCAGTGCAGATCAAGGTTGTCAAAGGCCGCGGCGGTGCGTCGAAAATCGTGGTTCCAGGAGCCGTTCAGGAAACGGTTCTGGATGTGCCTCTTGCCGACCATGCTGTCACCTCGGCTAGTCCGGCGGTGAATGAATCCGTCACAGAAATTTCGAGCAAACTGCTGGCCATTCTGCAGCGGGAACTTGCTCAGGGCAAAGACAAAGTCTCCAGCAAATCCCTCCGCGACGAACTCGGCTGCGACCAGAAGAAATTCAAAGCGGCGCAAGTTCTCCTGACCGGTCAAGTGGTTGTGGATGGACGCAGCCTTCGGCTAAAAAGTGATCCATAGTCGTCTTTCGCTCCGCGAAAGAAACGGAAGCAGGAGTGCTGCCTCAATACGAAAAAGCAACCGCGTAAGCAAAGCAACTTCTAAAGCCACCGCTGGTGAAGCTTGGCAAAGTGCGTTTCACAAGCCGTTCTGTTCGCGGAGCGAACAACGACTATAGTCGTCTTTCGCTCTGCGAAAGAAACGGATGCAAGCAGTGCAGACTCAATGAGAAAAAGCAAACACGCAAGCAAAGCACCCCTCTAAACCCGCCGCTGGTGAAGCTTGGCAAGGTGCGATCCACAACCCGTTTTGTTCGCGGAGCGAACAACGACTCTTCAATCGCCGAACATTTCCGCGAGATCCACGTCATCGTCCGACGCTCGCTTCTTCGGTTTCGGCGGAGCACTCTTCTTCGTGGCGGATTCCTGAGTGGGGCGACTCGGCTTCTCAATAGTCTTATCAGCAACCGGTGCGACAGCGGAGGCTGGCATGACGGCTTTGTTTTTGCTTTTTCCGGCTTCGGGCAGGGCCTTGGGTGGCACTCCGGACGCTTTTGCTTTCGCAGCCGCGGCCTCGCGGGCCACTTTGACCATGCGGGCTTCGGCCTCACGAATCTCGGCCACCATATCTGACACGTTTTGCCATCGATCGTCTGGCGTGGCGGACAAGCCCTTCATAATGGCGGCGGCCACTTGCTTGTCGACGGTGGGCAAAATAGTCAACAAAGGAATGGGCGGCTTGTTGATGTGCTGAAGAACCGCATCAATGGTCAGAGCGGCGTCCCACGGAAATCGTTTCGTATACATTTCGTAGCAGGTGACGGAATACGAAAAAACATCCAGTCGCTGATCGGTGGTCTGACGCTTGATCAATTCGGGAGCCATATACATGGCTGTCCCCGTGCGATTACCCGGTTTTCGAAAGTCGGGCGTGTTGGGCACCACAAGTCCGAAGTCGATCATCTTGGCGCATTTTTCGTCGGAGATCATGACGTTGCGAGGACAGATGTCGCGATGGATCCAGTTCTGCTGATGAAAGTGATTCAGAGCATCACCGATCTGGATCATGTACCGCAGTCGGTACCGTTTCATTTCTTCATTCTGCAGGTCGACCAGCAGCGCGAGACCGACGCCTTCGACGAACTCCATCACCAGAAACATTTCGTCTTCAAGCGTCCAGCCGAACTCATAGGTCTTCACAATGTTTGGATGATTCAGAGACAAAGCCACTTCGCCTTCGGACGGCTTATGCAGTCCCTGAAAACGGGCTTCAAATTTCGTCGTCTTTTCTTTGTCCAGAACCTTCAACGCAACAGAGCGACCAGTTTGCAGATCGGTGGCCCTCCAGACTTTGGACATGCTGCCCTGGCCCACACGGCCAATCAGGTTGAATCGCTTGTTGATATCGGTCTTCTGATGCGAGTTTTTCTTGCCAAACAGCTTGTCAAACATGGGAGTGTCTCAGTGGAAGCCTGCCGAACGTTTCCGTCCGCTGTCTGGAGAAAGATCATCGATTCTGCGAAGAATAACTTTCGCGATCGTCAAAAGACAGAACGAATTGGCTGCAGCAATGCGAGGATGCCGGCCGTAGCTAATTGGCTTCCAAAAACTGGCCCGTCAGAACAGCATCGGACGCCTGATTGTTATTCGCCGATTGATTGTTATTCGCCGATTGATTGTTATTCGCCGATTGGTTGTCTTCCGCCTTGATCGATTCCCACCGATTCAACCCGGCATTCAGAAACTCCAGGAAGTCTTTCCCGCCGGAGGAATCCAGGCCACTGAAATACGACAGGACTTTTTTGCCATCCGCTGACACCACAGCATAGCTGGGCAGCGCCGAAGATCCTGTCAGTTCAGCCTGCAACTCCCGATTCAGCAGCAACAGTTTTTCACGAATTTCGCCATCTCTGATCCCCGGCACTTCGTCGGTGTAGAGCTGAGCTCGCACCATTTTCAGCATGGCGGAGACCACTGGCCGCTCGATCATCACCGTGCGTTCCATCTGGCGACAGTTCACACAGTTGACGCCAGTGAAGTCGACAAACAGCGGCTGCTGATCTCGGGAAGCTTTCGAAACCGCACGTTCGAATTCCAGAGCAAAATCGACATTGTGATGTTCAATGACGTAGCCCATATCGTCCGTCTGACGAACCTGAATATCGGGCGGCGAAAATGCGGCGACAAGATTCCAGACCGGATCTGCTGGCAGGTGAACGCCATTTAGTCCAGCGGCCAGGCGTCCTGCAAATGCCAGGAACAAAGCGGCAGAACCGTAGCGAATCAATGAAAATTTTGGCCGAGGCTTTTTGAAGATCCCGAGCAGGTAAACTCCGGCGATGGTCGCCAGAATGATCCAGGTCCACATGAAAATATTGAACGTCAAAAAGACAGGAATTCGACCGACGGAAAAACCAATGTCGGCGACGCTGAGGAATTTTACGACGGCCGCAATTTCGACCAGTCCAATCACGACTTTCACATCATTCATCCAGCCACCGCTGCGAGGCAGTTTCTTCAGCATGGTCGGGAACAGAGCCAGAACAAAAAACGGTGAGGCAAAGGCGGTGGAGAAACCGAGCATCCCAATCACCGGCCACACATAGCTTCCCTGAGCGGCCAGCACTAAGAGCGAACCAACGAAGGCAAAAGTGCAGGTGAACGAAACCAGGGTGAAGGTCAGCGCCATAAAGATGACGCCAATAAAACCGCCCGTGGATTCTCGCGTTGATGTAAAGCTCAGCACCCAATAAGGGATCTGAAGATCGATCACGCCCAGCAGCATCACACCGAAGAATGTGAACAACGCGGCGAAGCCAAGATTCAGCCAGCGATTGTTCGCCAACGTCGTCAGGCTGGCCGGTCCAAACAGTGCGGCGACCAGCAGCCCAAGAATGGTGAATGCGCCAATGATGCTCAGACAGTAAACGATTGCCAGCTTCAGCGAACTGCCGGCTTTCTTTTCTTCCTGCTTTAAAAAGAAGGCGACCGTGACTGGAATCATAGGGAACACGCAAGGCGTCAACAATGCGACGAAACCGGCTCCGATGGCGGTCAGCAGAAACGCCATCAGACCTTCTTTAGCAATGTTGTCATTGCCCGATTCCGCAAGATTCGCTCCATCAGCCGCAGAATTATCTGTTGTTGAGGGAGACGCAGTGGAAACGTCTTTCCCCGCAGTGAAAGTAAGTTCAAAGGGTGCTTTTGTCGGCGGCAGACAGGTGCCGTTGCTGCACAACTGAAATCGGATGCTGCCTTTGATTACAGCGGTTGGTTGTTCCACCACGAACTTCCGAGTCCAGCTGATTTCACCGTGATGCACTCGCTGAACATATTCGTCGATCGTCTTAATCTCAGGGTCAGCAGACGGACGAAATTCTTCACTCAAAGCTTTCAGTCCCTGAACTTCAACTTCCAGAGTTGTCGGCAGTCCGGCCATCTCCGGATCCTGGTCCAGAGCAAACGTATGCCACGGTTCTTTCACTTTTGCTTTGATCGAAAGAGTCACTTCCTGACCGACGGCCGCTTTGGCCGGGGTCAGGTTAATTTCAAATTCCATCAGTCCGGCTTTTGCCGATTTGCCATAGCCGATCTTTGGAGAAATACTCACAGGATTCTGATCGGCAACTTCCGATGCAGCGGTGGCGTCGGTGGAATCGGATGCAGAAGCAGCTGTGAGCTTTGCTGTGAACTTGCGATTATTGATCGGAACACATTCGCCGGGAACGCCGTTCTCTCCCGAACCGCAATACTGGCCCGACAGCTTGCCGGTCACGACAGTTTCCGCAGTAACGGTACCCTTGAGCGTCTTCGACCACGTGACTTTCTCTGAGAACTTTTCAACCGTCTGGCCGAGCAGTTCGTCCGGCACAACTTTCGGTTCGTGATCGGCCTTCCAGTCTTCGCCGCTGTCGATGAGTGAACCGAAATCGGACAGTTTGATCTTCGTGGCCGCGCCGAACGACTTGTCCATGGAATAGGTGTAGTAACCTTTGGGCAGAATCATCGTGACCTGCAACTCAGCGGTCTGATCGTCTACTTTGCGAAGGGCTGCCGTGAGTTCCACATCGACCTTATCGGCCGAGTTCGCATTGCCAAACGTGAGCGGGGCAAAATCCAGTGACCCCGATGTCCTGCTGGAGCTTTGTGCCGACAGCGGACTGTTGAGCCACGTGGATGCGACTAACGCAAGAGAAAACAATGACGCCTGGAACGCGGACATGGGTCTGTTCCCGTTATGAAACGGCTCAAATCCTCGAGCCAGTCGGTAACACTCAAATTACGTTGCCTGCCACGACCAAAAGCCGACAGCAGGCTGAAGCAACCCGGGAAAATACACTTTTTTGGCTCCCCATGGAAAGCCGCGATTCGAAACGGAGCCCCTAAACTCAATTTTTACTGCACGCATGAATACTCTTTGTCCGTTTCCGGTTGCCTCACGGTCTGTTGATTGAGTGGGAATCGCGTCGGGGAATGCGTTTTTGTCGTCTTTCGCTCTGCGAAAGAAACGTAACGCCACTTTCGTGGATCAAAAAGCGACTATGGATAGATCCACAAGCTGGCCGATGACTCAGAGACGGCGTCCGCAAGAATTCGCCGAGTTACGGTGGACGGCCGAACGGAATGGAGTCACGCTATCGACGTATGAGCGACCACACATCGAACACGTTACGAATTCTTTCCGACATCGCCTGCACTCGTTGTGGTTGCGTATGTGACGACCTGACTCTGGAAGTTTCCGAGGACGGGATCCAGTCGTTTGCCCCCGACTGCGCGGTCGCTCGGCCGTGGTTTGAATCGTTGCGGGAACCATTGCCTGACACGCCGGCGGAAATTCATGGTAAGCCGGTCCAACTGGACGAGGCCATGGATTTTGCGGCCGCCCTCATCGGCAAGGCGCAGGCTCCGTTGTTTTTTGGGCTGTCGCGCAGCAGTACCGACGGTCAACGCGCGGTCTGTGCACTGGCCGATCATATCGGAGCGACGATTGATACGACGGCCTCGATCGGGCATGGTCCTTCCATCATGG
>QWOO01000283.1 GCA_003669615.1 Planctomycetota bacterium | reverse complement strand
GTGCTTGTGGCCTTCGTCATCTGCAACTTCCTTGAGTGAAATTCTCATCTCGCAAGGCCGCTCATCAGCCTCACAAATCAGCTTCACTTATTGTCGCAGATTACCTATTGTGGCGCAATCGCCCTGGCGATGTCAAGCTCTAACGATACTCCGCGTGTGGGCTGCACTAATCCATCTTTCATTTTTACTTCACCCATGTCGTATTTGGGCTTGAAGTCGCTTCCACCTCGATGGATGTTGGTTTTAGTGCAATCCAGTATGCTGCTGTTGTGTGCCAGCACCCCTAGTCCCGACACATGATACGCATGGCTTCTGTGGACTTCGAGGTTGAAGACGGTTTCCCGGGTCGGACGCTGAGTTCTTGCTGTCAGCGTGGAATGGCCGTTGAGCGTTCTGACGACCTCATCAAACTGCAGGTCTCCGGCTGGGATCCAGGCGTGGCGGGTTTCGGAGTAGAGCGGATGATTTGCGGTGACACCGAGTGTTTCCTCGGTTCGGTCATCAAACGTCAGATCCCAGACCGTCGCATTGCGATGTCGGATCGTGCCGGTCACGATGCTAATCCCCGGGAGTGTTTCCCGAGAATCCACATCGCACGGCCCAATCGCCAGAACCGTCGCCTCGCCCGACAGCCCGATCTCATACAGCCCGATATCGATTGAGCCACCAACCGCCGCTCCCGTCCCCTGCAGCCACCACAGTGGACGAATCACCGACAGTTCCGCAATGCTGCCATCCGGCTTCGGCATCTCCAGATCAATCGTCCGACACAGCAGCCGAGTGACGTCCGTGCCGTCTGCATCGCCAATGACGTACTTCGTGGAAATCAAGTTCTTCAACGAAGCATTGGAGTCCTTGCCATCGACATCCACGATGACTCCGTCACGCACCGCGATCCGGATTGGGTATGGGACGAAGTCGTCGGCTGGGTATTCGTGCCATTCTGTGACACCGGTTGCTTCCTGCTTTGGCGGTTTCTCAGTGAGCGTATCTTCTGGCAGCGACTGAGATCGGAGAAATACGTGCCACCCACCCGTTTGACGGAAGTGTAGCAAGCGATTAGGCTTCCGCAAGAGTTGTCGCGGGTTGGCTTATGGGAAATGTCTGTGTACGTCCAAAGGAGCGAACGATGCCTCGGGTGAAACGAACGGAGATTTGTGCGGCGGATGAGGTTCAGGCGTTTCATTTGATTAATCGGTGCGTTCGTCGCACGTTTTTGTGTGGCAAGGATCGCCGTTCTGGAAAAGACTACTCCCACCGCAAAGAGTGGATCCGGGAACGGCTGGAAGAACTGGCTGGCATCTTTGCCTTGGATATTCTTGGCTTTGCGGTGCTCAGCAATCATCTGCATGTGGTCGTGAGAACCCGGCCGGATGTGGTGAAAGCGTGGTCCGATGATGAGGTCGCTCTACGGTGGTGGCGATTGTTTCCTCACCGACGAAACGAAAACGGGACTCCTGCAGAACCTACGGAATTCGAACTGAACGCCATTCGAAACGACACCAGCGGTCTGAAGGAAAAGCGTCGGCGATTGAAGGATATTTCGTGGTTCATGCGTTGTCTGGCCGAACCGATTGCTCGACGAGGGAATAAGGACGACCAGGTTTCAGGACGCTTCTGGGAAGGAAGATTCCGAGCACAGATTTTGCTCGATGAAACGGCGATTGCGGCGTGCATGGCGTATGTGGATCTGAACCCGATTCGAGCTGGAATCGCAGCAACTCCTGAGACCAGTGACTTCACGAGCGTTAAGGAACGGATTGAAGATCGGGCGGCGGCGTACGCCGAGTGTTCAGTTGACAGTGTTGAGTGTTCGAACAACGCAGGAGTTGCGGCGAAGTCGAATCGGGACGCAGATGACCGGGAACTGTCTTCTTCGGATCGAAACAGGATTGATGTCGCGGTCGAGCACGGCGAGAAAGCGGGCTGGCTGGCTCCAATCGCTTTGGAGCCGCCTCGGAAGAAAGTGCGAGAGAAGATCACCGCGCGGCGAGCCAGCAACGAGGGCTGCATGTCGATGACTCTGGATCAGTATTTGAAGCTGCTGGACTGGACAGGACGCCAGATTCGCAAGGACAAAGTCGGAGTGATTCCGGCGGAGTGTGCTCCAATCCTTGAACGCCTGGACTGCAGTGCCGAAACGTGGGTCGACTTTGTCAAGAACTTCCGGAAACGTTTCCGCAACGAAGCGGGCCTTGCACCTTCTCGTCAAGCCTTCCGCACGACTCGCCGCGAATCGCGAGAGTCCATGCGAGCGAGTTCCTGAAGCCAGTGATTTTGTCGTAGATCGCCCGGTGCGTTCGACTTTTAGTTATCAGGTGGGCGGCACTGGCGGCTGGGCGTTTGTTTTGTTGGAGCACTCACTTCTGTTGCGAGCGGCCTCCGAATCGCGCAAGGAACGGTCGAGGGCAAGCATTCCAAAACTATCCGCCCCCGAGTTTACGCGGTTGTTCGTGAAATGAAGTCGGCGAAAAAGGGACTGGTATTTCGACCGCGAATACACGCGAATGAATGCAGTGGGATAATGCGAGGTCGTTTCAAATAATTCTTTCACCGGTCCTCGCTCTGAAGTCATCGCCCCAGAACAACTGGTTCTCCGAGTGGTTGTGACTGTATTCGCGTTCATTCGCGTCCATTTGCGGTTCAGATCTGTTTTCCAGCCACGATTCAACAGTTGTTGACGTGCCGATTGGTCATGCAGGCTTCTACCACTTTCCCATGCGTGTGGAAGATGTCACACTGGTGATCCTGACCTGAATCGTCCTCCGCTCTTTACCCGCCTCAGAGGTTCTCTCATGCTCAGCTTTTGGGACTGCGATCCACGCTCGCGCCGGAGGAATTTTCTGCAGGCCGGAAGTCTGGCACTGGGTGGCCTGCAGTTAACCAATCTGCTGCAGCAGACTGCTCACGCCGCTGGTTCCAGCGCGGTGGTGAAGGATAAGTCCGTCATCTTTCTGTTCCTGCACGGTGGACCCGGGCAGACAGAAACGTTTGACCCCAAGATGACGGCTCCCGTGGGCATTCAGAGTGTGACGGGTGAAGTGCAGACGAAGATCCCGGGGATCACGTTCGGGGGAACCTTTCCGCGTCTGGCCGGGCTGGCCGACAAACTGTCCATTGTTCGGTCTTTTGTGACGGGCGATGGAAATCATGACATTAAACCGATCGTCAGCCGAGACACTCTGAACGCCAACCTCGGGTCTCTGTACGCACGCGTTGCGGGCACCAATCGCGAAGGCAGCGGCATTCCGACCAATGTGGCTTTGTTTCCTCAGGCTGTAGTCCACGAAGCTCAGCCAGCGGTCACGAATTTTGGAGACTTCACGTCAACGGGAGTTCTGGGAAGCGGCTATCGGCCGTTTGTCCCCGGAGCTCAGGGGGAGGCTCAGGAAAACATGCGGCTGCAGTTTGATCGGTCGCGTCTGGACGATCGACGCCTGCTGCTTAAAAGTCTTGACGCGATCCGTCGCTCGGTAGATGAGTCAGGAGCATTGAACGGGCTGGATCGAATTCAGCAACAGGCCTTTGATGCGATCGTGGGTGGAGTTGCGGATGCCTTTGATCTGTCGAAGGAGGATCAGGCGACCGTTCATCGCTACGATACGGCACCACTGATGCGAGCGGATGACATCAGCCGCAAATGGAACAACCATAAGAACTACGTTGATAATGCTCAGAGTCTGGGAAAGCTGCTCTTGCTGGCTCGTCGAATGTGCGAAGCCGGGTGTGGCTTCGTCACGGTTACGACGAATTTTGTCTGGGACATGCATGCCGATGTTAACAATGCCGGCATGGAAGAAGGAATGCGATACATGGGTGGACCCCTGGATCATGCGTTGTCAGCATTGATTGAGGACATTCATCAGCGTGGCCTGGATGATCGGATCATGGTGTTGGCCTGTGGAGAAATGGGACGAACGCCGCGTATTAATGCGGGCGGTGGGCGCGACCATTGGGGCGGACTGGCACCCCTGCTGATTTCCGGCGGCGGGCTGAACATGGGACAGGTGATTGGCCAGTCAACACGGGATGCCGCGGAGGCTGCGTCGAACCCAGTCAGGATTCCGAATCTGATTTCGACGATCCTGCATACTGTGTTCGACGTAGGTCAGTTGCGGCTGCAGCCGGGTTTGCCTCGTGAACTCAGTCAGCAGCTTGTGGCTGCGGATCCCATCCCGGGGCTGTGAAGAGGTGCAAAGTGTGCCTCGTCTGGAAGAGCTTCGGTTGGCTTTTATGTGTCTGAAAAGGGTCCCCATGGAAACTGTACTGCATCGGTTCGCGTTTATCTGCGGCGTGATCATCGCCGGGCTTTCGGTCACCGCTGCAGAGAAGCCTCCGAACATTGTGGTGATTTTTATCGATGACATGGGCTATGCGGACATCGGACCGTTCGGTGGCAAGCCGGAACTTACGCCCAGTCTAAACCGGATGGCGGACGAGGGGCGGCGGTTCAGCAATTTCTATGTCTCCCAGGCGGTCTGCTCGGCTTCTCGAGCCAGTCTGCTGACAGGATGTTACAACGTTCGGCTGGGGATTCTTGGCGCGCTTGGGCCCAATTCCAACATCGGCATCAATGCGAATGAGATGACTCTTGGGGAGCTTTGCCAGCAGAAGAATTATGCGACCGCCTGCTTCGGGAAATGGCATCTGGGCCATCATCGTCAGTTTCTGCCACTGCAGAATGGGTTCGATGAATACTTCGGCTTGCCCTACAGCAACGACATGTGGCCGTTCCATCCGGAGTCTAAGCACCTTTCGATGGAGGAGCGGCTGAAACGCTGGCCGCATCTGCGACTGATCCAAGGCAATGAAACGGTCGTAGCAGAAGTTACCGATAAGGAGCAGGAACAACTCACGACGCAGTACACCGAACATGCGGTGTCGTTTATTGACCGAAATGCCGACCGCCCTTTTTTTCTGTACGTGCCTCACAGTATGGTTCACGTCCCCTTGTACGTGTCGGACAAATTTCGTGGACGAAGTGGCGAAGGTTTATTTGGCGATGTGGTGATGGAAGTCGACTGGTCTGTTGGTCAGATCATGGACGCACTTTCGCGCAACGGGCTTGATGAAAACACGCTGGTGATCTTTACATCGGACAATGGTCCGTGGCTGAGTTATGGCGATCATGCGGGTTCCGCCCTGCCCTTTCGTGAAGGGAAAGGGACCATGTTTGAGGGCGGGTGTCGAGTCCCCTGTCTGATGCGATGGCCCGGCCGAATTCCTGCAGCAACGACCTGCGACGAGCCAGCGATGACGATCGACATCCTGCCCACCGTCGCTGAGTTGATCGGCGCGACGTTGCCCGAACATACGCTGGATGGCCGCAGCATCTGGCCGCTGATGGCTGCAGCAGAAGGCGCGGTGTCGCCACATGAAGCCTACTATTTTTATTATGGAAGCCAGCTGCAGGCAGTTCGCAGCGGACCATGGAAACTGCATCTGGACCACGACTACCGAACTTTGAACGGGCGACCCGGTGGACGCGACGGCATCCCGGCAAAGTATTCCACAGCCCTGCTGAAGCAGTCGTTGTTTAATCTCGACGTCGATCCGGAAGAAGCCCACGATATGGCGGCCGAGAATCCAGACGTTGTTGCGCGACTTGTTGGGCTGGCGGAATCAGCAAGACGCGAACTTGGCGACGAGAATCTCGTAGGCTCCGGTGTTCGTCCTGCCGGCATTGTTGCCCCTGGGAACAAAAGCCCGCAGCGGTAGGGTTAGCTCTTCTTCATCGAGAGGATGCGAAACCGTGCCGTAGACCTTCTGTCCATCCTATGTTACCATCCATGCCTGATCTTACAGCATAGACTTCGACATCATGATGATTTCCTGAGGTATCCCCTCTTTTGCTCCTCCTGAAAGGATTCCCCATGAAGGCCGTGCGTTTGGTCCTGCTGGCGATGATTTGTTTATTGACCGTGAATCTTGATTCCGCTCAGGCTGGCGGCCCAGGCGGATGTCCGCCGTGGCGGCCATGCGGGCCGGGAAACTCTATGGGCGGAAATCGCTGGCTGGCGCAGGGCGGTTTCGGTGCCGACTTTCGTCCATCATGTGCAACTCACGACGCGTGTCTTGCGTCTGGTCGTTCGCGGGCTCAGTGTGACAGAGAATTTCATTCCCACATGGTCCAGGCGTGTGATCACTCCCGACATCCGTTTTTGTGTCGTCTGAGAGCCTGTCGTTTCTTCGCAGGTGCGCGTCTGTTTGGCGGCTTGTATTACTAAAGATGATTGAGCCGCGAGCCGTCGCTTCCTGAGATCACAAATCCAGAATCACGCCGACGGACTCTCCCGCCTGGACTCGGGGAAATGTCCTCAGCACCAGCACAATGCCCGACTGAATCGACACAATGGGCTGCGGCGAGGAATGGTCGAGCG
This sequence comes from Planctomycetota bacterium, assembly GCA_003669615.1. Taxonomy (GTDB): domain Bacteria; phylum Planctomycetota; class Planctomycetia; order Planctomycetales; family Planctomycetaceae; genus SXXK01. Next base: position 10,677 of record QWOO01000283.1, on the reverse strand, counting down.
GATAGACCCGGCCGATCAGTTGTCCGGTCCTGATGGGATCGCCGGGTTTCAGTAACGTCTCAAAATATCCGGTGCAGGGAGCCGGGTTGCAGACCTGCATGTGGCCGGAACCGGGGGCAGGATTTTCCACCACGTGTTGAATGCGACTGACAGCGGGCTGACGATCGAGCAGCCCCAGTTCGGCCATGACGTTCAGGCATCCATCGACATACGCTTCAACCCCCGCTTCGCAGCAGGTCGCCGCGCCGAGATACTCGCAGTAGATCGCCGGAACGTTGGCATCGCGTGCGACGGACAGTGAGCGGCCTTCCAGATTGGCGGCGGTTCCCCAGACCGCAGGCAGATTAAATGCACGTGCCATTCGCCGTTGCACTTCCAGCACCTGCGGATTGTTGTGCATCACATAACCGGCCAAAGGAAAGACGGACAGTTCCGTCCCTCCCGTGTGCAGATCAATGTAATAATCAGCCGTGTGAATCAGCGTGCTCAAGGCAAAAGCGGTTTGCTCAGTCACCGTCCCATCCGGCCGACCGGGACAAGTTCGTGCCAGGTCTTTGCCATCATCGGCACAGCGATGTCCGCGAAGAAACGCGGCTTCGTTTACGACGGGGATCAAAGTTATTCGGCCGTGAAAGCTGGTGACTGACGCATGGCCTTCGCGGAACCGATCGATAAGACGTCGGATGGCGGCGATGGGCTCGAACTCATCGCCGTGAACTCCGCCGGTAATCAGCAAGTGAGGCCCGGCAGGTTCGTTCTCAAACACGAATGACTTCAGCTCTACCGTCATGATTTGTTCTGCACTGGCGGCGTCAGTTCGACTCGACAGTCCTTGAAGCGAAAACAGCCGTCGACAGGAAGAACAGTGCCCGTGATATAGTCGGCATCATCGGAGACCAGAAAAGCGGCCGCACGGCCGATATCGTCCGGCAACCCCAGCCGTCCCCACGGCAGCCGACGACCTTCGGCCGCGATGGTTTCGTCGGAAAACGTCACGTGCTCACCCGGCGTGTCGATCCAGCCGGGTTCGATCGCGTTTACATTGATTCTGTGCGGGCACAGTTCCACCGAGATGGATCGCATCATGTGATTCAATCCGGCCTTGGCGGCTCCGTAGGCAACACACAGGCCGATGGGCATTTCGGCCTGAACGCTTGAGATAAAAACGATCTTGCCGCCACCACCCCGCGCAACCATGTGACGTCCGACAAGCTGGCTGATATGGAACCCGCTTGTCAGCGTGCCCTGCAGCGTTCGTTCGAACTCCTCCGCTGTGTATTCCAGAAACGGTGCTCGCCGGCTGTAGGCCACGTTGCTGATCAGAATGTCGATCCGCCCCGTGGCCTTCAGAGCCTGTTCCACCAGAGATTCGCATCCGGACCGTGTGAACACATCGGATTCCACGACATGGCAGGTGCGTCCGATCGCCCGGATCTCGCTCGCCGTTTGTTCCAGATCCGGGCTGCCGGGCCGATCGTTAATGATCAGGTCGGCTCCCTGCAAAGCCAGTTGCAAGGCGCATCCCTTGCCGATCCCACGGCCCGCTCCGGTCACGACGCCAATTTTGTGTTGCAGTTTCATGAGGCTGTTACTCGGCAGCATCGAACGCGGCTGAACATTCCTGCAGCATTCTCATGATAGCTCCAAACTCGCCCCCGTGATTCATCAGCTGACCGCCCTGCTGATGACGCTGCTTCAAAATTTCTGGAGTTCCGGCTGGAGCTCCCCAGGCCTTGCCATGTTTCTTGCATGCAGCAGCAACCTTTTCAAAGCATGCCTCCATGGTCACGTCACCGTTGAGGAGTTTAAGTCGCAGGCCCAGATCGCCTGGCCCAATGAAGACGCCATCGACGCCCGGGACGGCCGCAATTTCTTCGATGTTCTGAACGGCTTCAAGAGTCTCAATCTGGACTACCAGAAACGTTTCTCGGTTCGCTTCGGCCGTGAAAACATCCGCACCGTCAACCATATAGTTTGCGTCCAGGCCGGCACCATCCAGGCCTCGGTCACCGATCGGCGGGAACTTGGTCGCATCAGCCAGCATGCGTGCCTTTTCTGCTGTGTTGACGTGAGGAATCATCAGGCCGGTGGCGCCGTCTTCCAGGTAGCGATACAGACGCGTTTTTTCCAGAGTCGGCGGGCGCAGCATGATGTCGATATCGTGCAGATGCGAATGGGTCAGCAGGTTCTGAACATCGCGATCCGGCATGCTGCGATGTTCAAGATCCAGCCAGATGCAGTCGAAACCAAAGTGTGCCGCCTGCTTGATGAAAGCCGGGATGTAGTGCCCAAGGCAGCACATTCGAACCGGCTGCTTGTTACGGATTTTGGCAAGCGTCTTGCTTTTTCTCATGAGGAACTGATTCTCTAAGGATGTCGTGCGAATAACAAGGAATGAGTGACGAGTCAAAAAATCACAGCACCGGGATGCTGATGAACTTACTGGATTTTCATGAGTTGCGTTCGCGTGCGAACAAATAGAGCCCCGTCGGCAATGGCCGGAGTGCCCAACACTGGGGAGCCCATGTCGTTGACCGCGAGAATTTTCAGCTCCGGGCCGTCGTGCAGAACGACAATGTTACCATTTTCGCTGGCAATGTAGATCTTGCCGTCTCCGTAAACAGGCGATGCAAAGTAATTGGCCGCATTGTTTATGCGAGCAGGTCCGAACAGCGGTTTTCCTTCAGCCGTTTCAAAGCAGGTTGCGATCCCACCTTCCTGGATCAGCAACATGCGGTCATTCACAACGAGTGGCGACACAATGTGGTCGGTGTGTTTCGTTGGGTGCTTCCACAGCACATGAGTCGCAGTCACATCCCCACGACCACCGCCTTTGACCGCCAGCACGTATTCGTCTGCAGGAACGGCCGAATCAAATGAAGCCCCAGCGCGATTGTTTGGCGCCAGGAAAGCGATATCCAGTTCTTCACCTTCCAGATCGCCATCCTTGTCGATGTCACCGCGGTCAAAAGTCTTCTTGTAAAATTCTTCGGGAACCGGCCGCTTGCCGAAAAATGCCTGTACCTCATCCTGAGTAATTTTGTTGTCGCTGTTGCCGGTTTCGGCTTGGTCGATAGACGCCAGCCACTGACTGGCGATCCCTTTGCTTTGCACGGAAATGTAAACAATTCCGTTGTGGCTTACCGGTGTGGTCTTGATGTTTCGCAACAACGTTCGAGCTTCCCACAGTCGCTTGCCAGTCGTGGGGTCATAACCAATGAGAAGGCCGGTTCCCGCCACCACAATTTCGTCACCCTGCTCCGTTTCGCAAACGACAGGATGCGAGTAGTTCACCGCCATATCATTACGATCGTCTTTCCACCGTATTTCTCCAGTCTTCGAGTCGAACGCATAGAACGCCGGATGGAGGTCGTCGTCCTGCACGAAGAGAACCAGATCTTTGTACAGAACGGGCGACATTCCTGCGCCCCATTTGAAGACAAAGTATGGCACGGGCAGCGGCTGATGCCAGACGTCCGCTCCGGTTCTTGCGTCGACACTGACCATGCCCAGCGTGGTGAAATAGAAGTAAACGCGTTCGGCATCTGCAGCAGGTGTCGAGTAGGCATGACTGTTGGTCAGATGAATTTCATCAACGTCGCCGACGGGCCAGGATCGCATCCAAAGCTGTTGGCCAGTAGATGCATCATACGCAAAAAGTCCGACCGTCTTCTCATCGACCATAGCCGAGGTAAAGACTCGGCCAGCAACGACAACAGGGCAGCCAATTCCATCACCCAGCGTGGCCGACCATTTTACATGTTCGGTGGCAGAAAACTTTTCCGGCAGGGGTGCCTGAGATGTCGAGACTCCCGAACAGTTGGGCCCACGAAACTGGGGCCAGTCCTCTGCCTGAGTTACATTGAGGACCAGAACGGCAAGACAAAAGAGCCAGCGAGTCATGAGCGGATCTCCATCATCTGAATCGAAGCGGAAAGGAGATATGAGGTGGCGGGGTGCCAGACGCTAACTGATTTCCTGGCAACTGCCAACCGATCGACTGCATTCGTCGACGGTTATCGCGCAGGATGGAAATCAAATCAGTGCATTTGGCCAGCAGCAATCTGAGCCGCTGCGAGAACCAATCGTGGTGCACACTAACCAAAACACAACAGACGACCGTTCTGCTGATCTTCACCGGCAATCAGATGACCTTCGCCGATCGCAATCCCCGCGCTGATGCCGCGGCCAGCGTTGAACTTCCAGACTTCTTCACCGGAATCCAGCGAGATGCCATACAAGTTCTTGTCACCAGAACCGACGAAGAAACGTCGGTCGACGACGGCCCCTGAGCTCTCGATCCTCGCCTGCGTCTGGAACGTCCAGCGGACTTTCCCCGTCAGTCGATCAATTGCATGAACATGTTTGTCATGTCCTCCGACAATGACCAGATCGTCGGTCACGGCGGCGGAAGCATGGAATGGCATTTTGCGAGGCCCTTCGTATCGCCAGACGAATTCGCCCTTCCGCCAGTCGACACAGACGACCATTCCCGTATGAGTTCCCACGTACAGCAGATCGCCCACAACCGCCGGCGAAGCGATCAGAAATGATTCCAGCGGCATATCCCGAAATTCTTTGCCGGTGTTGAGATCAATGACTCGCAGATGTTCATCACAACCGGCCAGAAATGTGTAAGTGTCGGCGATGCCCGGCGAGCAGTTGATTCGGTCGTTGGTCTGAAACTTCCAGACTTCAGTGCCTTCTTTCGTCAGGCAGTAAAGAAAACTGTCGTGCGAGGCAAGCAGCAGGTTTTCGCCAAACGGCGCCACACACCCGGCAATTTCTGCGTCAGACGCGAACACCCACTTCTTCAGTCCGGTGGTTCGATCGATCGCATGCAGAACGCCATCTTCATCGCCGATGTAAATCGTCGAGTCAGTGACCAATGGCGCTGCCTTGAACCCAGGTGCAAATTTTTTGGGATCAGCATCTTCAATGGAACGGTACTTCCAGATTTCTGCGCCGGTTTTTAGATTCAGGCAATGGAGATAGCCGGACAGAGCAGGCGCATAAACATAATCGCCCACAATGGCGACACACGCGACCCAGCCGTCAGGAGAGGCGAACTCCCACTTGAGTACCGGCTTTTCGGCGAGAATGCTTTTTGCCACGCCCCGCTGATCTGGTGTTGCTCGAAACGAAGCCCAGCTGGATTCTGTCGGAGGTGACTCCTTGGAAATCATAGCGGCACCCTGCGACCGCTGGACAACGCTCGAGACGCCACTCAACACTATCGTGCCTGCAGCAATTTTTCGAACCGCATTGCGACGAGACGTGTTGCTCGACCGGTCGGAGGATATTTCGGATGTCATTGTTTTCGATCTTTGCAGCAGCTGGAACCAGGGATGCGTCTGAAACAGTTCGAAGGATCACAACGCATTGCGATAAAGTTCGAGGAACCCGGGTAGGTCCATTTTTCGCGGGTTGAAGGTTCCTGTCCACTGCTGAATCGCATCTCCTGCCATTCCCATGAGGACTTTCTCGGAGGATGATCGCTCTGTGGCCTCGGAAATAGACACTGGCATCCTGGCCAGCAGCAGAAGTTCTGTCAGACCATCGGCCAGCTGGCTGGCAGCTGTTTCCGAAGTTGTCTGTTCGTTCGCCCAGCCAGCGGCTTGGACGAGGTCGAGATACAGCGAGCCGACAGTTTCGGAATTCCATCGAATGACATGCGGCATCATCAGGCCCACAGCGACACCGTGCGCGATTCCGAATTCGGCCGTCAGTGGATTCGCCGCGGCATGGGCTGCGCCCAGCATACTATTTTCAATCGCTGCTCCCGCCAGAAAGGCGCCCAACTGCATTCTGCCGCGAGCCTCCAGGTTATTCGGTTCATGGAGTACAACAGGAAATGCATTCGCAAGAAATACCCAGGCCTGACGGGCGAACATCTGCGAGATTGTGTTCCGTTTGCTTGTGACAAAACTTTCGATCGCGTGCGTCATCGCATCAATACCGGTTGCCGCGGTAACGGAGCGAGGCATCGTGACTGTCAGCTCCGGATCCAAAATCGCAACTCTGCAGGCCGCTTTGGGATCACCACACGCCATCTTCATGTGCGTACCAGCATCGGCAATGACTGCGAATGACTGAGCTTCACTGCCAGTTCCGGAGGTCGTGGGTACTGCAATCATCGGCAGCATTGGCAACGTTGCTTTTCCAACGCCACGATAGTCGTGCATGCGTCCGCCGTTGGTGAGCAGGAAGTTGGCCCCTTTCGCGCAGTCCATGCTGCTGCCGCCACCAAGCCCGATGATCAAATCCACGTTCGAAGGTTTTGCAAAAGCAACACAGCGATCGACATCGTCGGTGGTGGGGTTCTCTGAAACGTCGTCAAAGACTATGGAGCTGATTCCAGCCGACTCCAGAATGCCGACGGTCCGTTCACAGTGTCCTGCTTTTCGTAGTCCCGCATCTGTCACCAACAGAATTCGCCGGGCCTGCATCTCCTGGGCGAGCGGTGCCAGTTGTTCAAGCGTACCACCTCCAAAGATCAGTCGCGTGCGCTGATGAAAATCGAACGGACTGAGTGCGTTCATTCGATCAGAGGCGATACTTGATTCAGAAGAAGCGGAGGCAGACATGGGTGCCTAAAATGCAGGACGAAGGCGGGCGGATATCGGCACAAGATTCAGGACGGTTCGGGAAGACAACACCAGTGCCGGGTGAGAATTATTTCAGGGCAACCTTTGATGACATTGAAAGCACCATCAACCGTCCCGTGGCTGTTGAAGCTTTTGCTTCGGTGCTGATAACCGAGACGATACGCAACAACGTTCCGTGGTGCAACCTTACCAGATGAAACACGACTGCCTGACTATTGAGACGATCTGATAGTCGGATGCCTTTTTGATCACTCCTGAGACCCCCCTCAGGACGCTGCTGCATTTTTGTGTGCTCTGCGTTTTTAATCATTAGGCCACAGCTTCAGAAATTCACCGCCGACCATGAAATCGGCATGTTCGCTTCTTCGCGTCGAGGCAGTGTGAGGATTCCTCACGCGTTTACTCATACCGAATGACGCCGCAAAAGCCTGTTGTCATTTTCTGGAAAGACACGGCTCCCCAAACTGAATCACACTGGATTGCCGAGAAGGTCTGTCGGTCACACTTGCAATGCCTGTCATCCTGATGCGGTAGCGAAGGATCTCGTGTATCTCACGTGGTTGCGTTGGGCGGCACACAAGGCGTGCCGCTGCATTGTAGTGGAGTTGAGATCCTTCACTTCGCTCCGCTACTTTCAGGATGACAGGGAGAGCGCTACTTTCAGGTTTAGGATGATAGTGCGATCGCCTCGACCAGCATCACAGGTCAGGAAGGCAGCCCGTAAAACTTTTTCGCATTTTCATGCAGCAGTTTTTTCTGGTCGGCCACGGGGCGGTCCGCGATAATTTGTCGCAGAGCCATCACCCAGTCCTTATATGATCCGCCCAGCAGACACACAGGCCAGTCTCCGCCGAAGATCACTTTGTCCGGGCCGAAACTGTCGAGACAGTGATTGACGATCGGGGCAAGAGATTCCGCAAACGGGATTCCCGCAGGAGCACTCGCGATGACTCCGCTGATCTTGCAGATCACATTGTCCTGATGGGCGAGCGCTTTGATGTCGTCCCGCCACTGCTGAGGATCGTGGCTGGCTTTATCTTTGCGAGCGGACTCGGGAAGAAACGCGTTTGGCGATGCGTTGCCGCAATGGTCCACAATGAAGCGAGTCCCCGGACATTTTTTTGCCAGTGCCAGTCCGTCGGACAATTCGCTCGGGCGCATGCACAGATCAAAGCTCAGTCCCAGTTCACCGAGCAACTGGATAGATTTTACGAATTGCGGTTCAAGGCAAAGTCCCTTCTTCGCAGATTCGGCGTGCAGCACCTGGCGAACGCCTTTGATCTCTTTCTCTTTGCTGTAGCTTCGAATGTATGGAGCAAAAGACGCTTCGCCGGGGCGTCCAGAAATGACGGCCGCAACTGTCGGACTTTTGGCGGTGCGACAAATGTTGATCAGCGTGTCGGCTTCCTTGACGTGATCTTCGGGACTGACATCCACTTCCATATAGACGGCCTGAACGACATTCAGACCTTCGGTCGCCTTGGCGTATTCTGCAAGCCCATAGCTCTGGCTGAGGATCTTTGGGGCACCGGCCAGCCACGGCGGCTGAACCTGAGTCAGGTCCCATAGATGCTGATGCGTATCGACGATAAGAATGTCGGCGGACTGATTTAGCGCCTGAGCAGCCAGATACGGGCTTGCGACGACGGCAACGGCAGAGGTTGTGACCGCCGAAAGAAACTGACGTCGAGATGACGTATTATGTACGGATGAGGAGTTTGAATCCGAAGACATTCTGGTTCTCCATGAAAACATTGAGGGTGGGAATGTGGAGAGTCTTTCGATCCAACCCCGGCCTGTCAAATCCGGGCTCGGTGAATAAAAAGCGAACCGGCACTTTCTGCTGATTCGATCTGTCACCTCGGCATCCGTCATCGACTCAATGTTCCAATGGTGCGGTTCCACTGTTTAGTAACTTCGTCTCGCGATACGGTCATTCTCGCCGAAAGACGTCGCGTGGGAGGGTGAGATTGATGATTGGACTGCCCGGAAGCGTGCGCAACCGAGTTGCCAGGAACGATGTTGCTTTGATAAAAGATGAGTTCCAGATTTTTGGTTTACCGAGTTTTGAGTTCACGGAGGAAGCGGCGATGAAGAACGCTGCGATGTGTCTGTTTTCATCATTTGTGGGTGCCTGCCTGGTCATGTGGCTTCAGACCGGACCGGCAGCCATGTCAATGGCTATTGGGCAGCAGCGTGCGGCAGTGCCCGATCGCGCAAGCCGGCCTGCTTCGAAACCGGTCTCGTATGGAAGCCTGCCGGAGGAAGATTCTGTTCCATTTGACAGCTTGAGCGATATCGCGCCGCCTCGAGTTTATAACGGACTGGGCCTCGCCCCCGACGAAGCGGTATCAACGTACGTCTACGAAACGAATAATCGCAGCGTCGCGAATATTGCGACTCGGATTGGCTCGGCGCGTGGCTTCTTTGGCGAGAATCCAACGGAAGATTCCGGGTCCGGATTCATCCTGGATCAGAACGGACACATCCTCACCAATAATCACGTCATTGAAGGCGCGCAGCGAGTGCTGGTCACTTTGACTGGCGGAGAAGAATTCGATGCGGAAGTTGTCGGCGCCGATCCCATCAACGATATGGCCGTGGTAAAAATTAAAGCGCCGCCTGAAAAATTGGTGCCCGTGCGTTTTGCAGATTCTTCCACTCTGAAAGTTGGCATGCGTGTCTTTGCCATCGGTAATCCGTTTGGGCTCGAACGCACAATGACGACCGGCATCATTTCCAGTCTGGACCGAACACTACCAGTGACACAAGCTCGTTCCATCAAGTCTGTGATTCAGATTGATGCGGCCATTAATCCGGGTAACTCGGGCGGGCCGCTGATGAATTCGCACGGCGAAGTGATTGGAATGAACACGGCGATCGCCAGTAAAACCGGGCAGAACTCGGGAATCGGATTCGCGATTCCTTCTAACCTGGTCGCTCGTATTGTCCCCGAGCTGATCGAACACGGGCGCTTCATTCGTCCGGAGTTTGGTATCGATGAAGTGGCGAAGATGAAGGACGGTCTTCGCATCATGACGCTGGTTCCGGATGGACCCGCTGCAAAAGCCGGTCTGCGCGGTCCCGAGATTCGACGGAATAAGCGAGGCTTCGTGACGTTTGAAACGCGCGACGTGGATCAGGCGGATGTCATTGTGGGAGTCAACGGTAAGAAGACGCTGAAGCCGGATGAATTCCTGTCTGAAATCGAAAGCCACCGTCCAGGCGATCAGATTACCATCGAAGTGATGCGCGGCGGACAAGTCGTCAGCGTGCCGCTGCAGTTGAAATAGTTCGGCTTGAGTATAGTTTGGGTTACAGAATGATGAAACGCAGGGGGCGGCAGATCGATTCTGTCGGCCCCGCCTTTTGTCACGTCCAGAGGTCCTTCGTCATTTTGTAACCATCATTCTGTCGTAACTACGATTCAGCCGAGCCGAATCCTGGGCTCAAGGTTTTTCCGCGATGACAACGGCACCCGGGGCGAGAAACACCCCCAGTGTTTTCCAAAGGGCGATCCCCAGTCCGAAGCTTAGTTTGACCCCAAGGCTTGTATCGTCGCTATGAATAGCGCCGCGAGGCGTTGCGCTGATGACTCGAAAGCCGGTCTGTTCCAGCAGCTGAAGAAAACTTCCCGCCGGCATCGAAAATCGATGATCGTTCACAGCTCGACGCAGCAGCTTTTGTCCTCGCACCGGTGAGACCTGCTGAAGCATTGCCCCGACGCGGGCCAGCCAGGATTTGTCGACAATTCGCATCACCAAAATGCCGCCAGGTTTCAGGCGATCAAAGATGTTCGTCAGCTCCGTTCGCTGATCCGGCCAATAGATGTTTGCATCCAACACGGAGATCACATCAAACAGTTCTTCAGTGAGGCTGAAGTCACGAACCTGAGCACAACACTGCGCTGCCCTGCCCTGCTGCTGCACGTATGCAACGGCTTCAGGGACGATATCAAAGCCACTGACTTTGAAGCCTGCACCAGCCGCAGCTTCCATAAAGCCGCCATACGAACAACCAACATCCAGCAGAGTCTTGTCAATTGGCGACACGACCTTCACTAACTGAT
>QWOO01000174.1 GCA_003669615.1 Planctomycetota bacterium | reverse complement strand
GCGGCACAATTGACGGACCGTTGACGGCTCCGCTGCGACCGGAAGTTCCAACATTGAAACCCGGTCAAAGCTACCTTTTGGAAACTGTGATTCGCACCGTAAAAATGGGCCATCATTTCACTCAGGGAACCACTGACTCCAACGAAATCTGGCTTGAAGTCTCCGTCACCGCCGGCGAAAAACAGATCGGTGCGAGCGGTATTATGGAACCAGACAACAGCGTGGATCCGTGGTCACACTTTGTCAACAATTTCATGCTGGATCGAAACGGCAATCGTATCGATCGCCGAAACGCTCAGGACATTTTCGTGCCGCTGTATGTGCATCAGATTCCACCGGGGGCCGGTCAGACCGTGCATTACAGTTTCACGATGCCAGCCACAATTACGGCTCCCGTAAAGGCGAAGGTGCGTCTGCTGTATCGCAAGTTTGATTCGATCTACATGGACTTTGTGGACAAGAAGACAAACGAACTGGGTCGTCCGATCCGTGGCCATAAAGAGGGCCAGCCGTATCGAAACGAACTGCCAATTCTGGTTCTGGCGGAAGATGAAGTGACATTTCCCGTGGAAGGTGTCACTGCGGAAGTGACCAACGCCAAACGAGAAATCCCGGAGTGGCAACGATGGAACGACTATGGCATCGGAATGCTGCTGAAGGGCAAGGCCGCTCTGAGACAGGCGACAGAAGCGTTCACGCATGTAGAGAAATTTGGCCGCGACGATGGACCATTAAATCTGGCTCGTACCCTGGTGGCTGAAGCAGGCCCCGGACAACTGGATGCAGCGGCTGCCGCCATTCAACGAGCCTCCGAGTTCAAAGAGCCACAAGCGCCACCATGGACAATGGCGTGGCTGAGTGGTGTAATCAATCGGCAGCAAGGCCAGCTGGAATCCGCGGAAGGCAATTTTCGCCAGGTCCTTGAGTATCGTACGGAAGAGACCATCAAACGAAAGTTTGACTTCAGCAAAGACTATGAAGTGATCAATCTGCTTGGTCAGACGGTGTTCGATCGAGCCTTGCAAATTCGAGGCGAATCACGAACAGAAGAACGCAGCGCGAGACTGAAGGAGGCTGTGGAAATCTTCCAGCAAACTTTAGCCATCGATTCGGAAAATGTGGATGCTCATTACAACCTCAGTCAGCTTTACGCACAGCTGAACGACAAGGAAAAGGCAGCCGAACATCAGGCGTTTCATGAAAAGTACAAGATTGACGATACCGCGCGTGGGGAAGCCGTCAGCAAGGCTCGTCAAAAGTATCCGGCCGCCGACTTCGCTTCCGAAGCACTCGTGATTTACGATCTGCAGCGAAAGCAAAAGACAGACTCGACAACCGCACAGAATACTCCGTCGGACACCAAACGATAACCCTGTGAAGCGTCGGTCTTCCGTACAAAAACGGCCTTGCCAGCAAGCGGCAGTTTCATTGCCCACTGTTCACAAGCAGAGTTGAATCTGAAAAATCCGCGAGGCCTGCCGCTCGCGAGATTCCTGGAGAGTAAGTGAAATTCCATGGCCCATGAATCTGACCAGAACTCCACCGAAGAAACCCAGAACGATGACGTCGTCGGATCCGCGATTCGCTGGTCGTTGGGAATCATCGCAGCTCTGCTTTCCGCAGGTGCGCTTCTCTGGGCGCTGACACGGAAACCGCCTGAGCCCGTCGTCGTGAAAGCGGGTCCGACAACTCTGCCGACAGAAAGAGTCGCCCCGGCCCTGGAGATTCCGGAAGTCCGTTTCACAGAAATCACCGACACCGCTGGCATCGACTTTGTCCATACGAACGGGGCGGAAGGAGAAAAGCTGCTTCCGGAAACAATGGGAGGCGGAGGCGGTTTCTTCGACTTTGACAACGATGGTGATCAGGACCTGCTCTGCGTCAACGGAAACGTCTGGCCGTGGGCGAAAGTTAAACCCGACAAGCCGCCCACATCAATGCTCTATGCCAACGACGGCACCGGTCGATTTTTGAATATTACGGCCGGCTCGGGGCTCGATATTCCTCTTCACGGAAACGGTGTCGCGTTTGGAGATTTTGACAACGACGGTGATGTCGATGTCTTTATCAGCTGTCTGGGTGCCAATCATCTTTTTCGAAACGACGGCGGCGGAAAATTTGCAGAAGTCACTGCAGTGGCCGGAGTGGCGGGTGGCGAAAACGACTGGAGCACAAGCTGCGGCTGGCTGGATTTCGACAACGATGGTGACCTGGACTTGTTTGTCTGCAACTACATTCAGTGGAATCGCGAGCTGGATCAATCCATGGAATTCACACTCGACGGCAAGCTGCGAGCGTACGGTCGGCCCACGGATTTCACCGGCGCATTTCCGTTTCTTTACCGCAACGAGGGCAATGGAACGTTTGTGGATGTGTCTGACGCAGCGGGTGTGCAGATTAGAGATTTGAATACCAACGTGCCTCTGTCCAAATCTCTTGGGACCACATTCTGCGATGTCAACGCGGACGGGCTTTTGGACATACTTGTGGCCAATGACACGGTTCAAAATCTGCTGTTTCTGAATCAGCCTGGTGGTACTTTCATCGAAACCGCAGCAACGGCCGGTATCGCCTTTGACAATTCCGGCGGCGCGCGTGGTGCGATGGGAATTGATACCGCCTGCTTCCGAAACTCCGATGCCGTAGGAATTGCGATCGGAAATTTTGCCACGGAAATGACGGCACTGTATGTGTGCCAGACGCCCGGGGCCACAATTCCGATCTTTCGTGATGAAGCAGTCTCTAATGGCATCGGACCAGTAACTCGTACCGATCTGAAATTCGGTGTCTTGTTCCTTGATGCCGATCTGGACGGACGGCTCGATCTGTTCGAAAACAACGGCCATCTGGAAGAAGACATCAAGGTCGTTCAGGCCAGTCAGCAGTATGAACAACCGCCCCATCTGTTGTGGAACTGCGGGACAGAGTTTGACAATGAATTCATCATGCTGCCTGAAGCAAAGACTGGCGCTGACTTTCAGAAACGCATGGTGGGTCGCGGTGCTTCGATGGCCGATATCGACGCCGACGGCGATTTGGATCTGATTCTGTTCAGTTCAGGCGGAAAGCCCCGACTGCTTCGTAACGATCAAAAATCCGGCCATCACTGGCTGCGGCTGCGGCTGAGAGGCACAAAATGCAACAAGGATGCGATCGGCACCGTTGTGAACGTGACACTGCCAAACAGCACGGTGCTCAGCCGCACGGTCATGCCGACTCGCAGCTACCAGTCGCAGACCGAACTGCCGGTCACGTTCGGGCTGGGCTCGGCAGAGCTTGTCAAAGAAATCGCCATCCGCTGGCCTGACGGTACCAGTCAGAAACTGTCGGGCATCTCGGTGGATCAACAGCTGGAAGTCATTCAGGAACCGTGAAAATTATCGGGGTGAATCCATTCGATATGCGAGCAGCACTGCGGATTTGCTGGCGGTCATGAAATCACAAGCCGCTTACGATTCTCGAATGATTTCGCGAATCACATGCCCATGCACGTCCGTCAGCCGGCGCTGGATGCCGTTGTGATAGTACGATAATTTCTCGTGATCAATTCCCAGCAGGTGCAGAGCGGTCGCATGCAGATCGTACGAGTACGTTGGGTTCTCTTCCGCTTTGAATCCCATCGCATCGCTGCTTCCGTAACTCGTGCCGCCCTGAATTCCTCCTCCCGCCATCCACGTCGTGAATACACCGGGATTGTGGTCGCGGCCTTTCTGGCTGCCCTGCATAAACGGCTGGCGACCGAATTCGCTTGTGCAAAAAACGAGTGTGGATTCCAGCAGACCTCGAGACTTCAGATCTGTCAGCAGAGCATGAGTCCCTCGGTCCAGAATTCGGCCCCAGTATCCATGGTCGCGAACAATGTCTTCGTGAGAATCCCAGTTCGGGCGAATCTTTTTTGAACCAGTGTTTTCCGCGCCGCAAAAGATCTGCACAAATCGCACGCCCCGTTCGACCATGCGGCGAGCCAGCAAGCACTGCCTTCCAAACGGACCGATGTCTTCATCCTTCAATGCGTAAAGTTCATGAATCGATTCATTCTCGCGAGACAGGTCTACGGCCTCCGGTGCGCTGAGCTGCAGCCTGGCGGCCAGTTCATAACTGGCAATGCGAGCCTCCAGTAACGAATCGCCCGCGCGTTCCGCGGCGTGCTGATGGTTCAGCTGCTGTAGAAACTCGCGCTCCGCGGATTCGTCCGTCTTTCGCCCATCGGCAGGAAACAGATTGGCGATCGGATCTTTGTTGAACGCTGTTTCAATCGCAGTGCCCTGATGAACGGCAGGAAGAAAGCCGGCACTCCAGTTTAAACCACCTCCGGGAGGCAGTCCTCGCACGTCAGGCAATACGACAAATGCCGGCAAGTTGTCCGTTTCGCATCCCATCCCATACGTGACCCACGCGCCCATGCTGGGAAAGCCGGGACGGATAAATCCGCTGTTCATCATGAACATCGCTGGACCATGCAGAGCCGATTTATTTTGCATGGAATGGATGAAAGCCATGTCGTCCACGTGCTGGCTCATCAGCGGAAACAGGTCGCTCAGCCATCGTCCACAATCCCCGTGCTGTCGAAATCGCCAGAAGCTTTTTGCGTACGCCCCGGCAACTCCGGCAAACGTCTGCTTACCAAGCTCCGCATCAAACGCTGTCCCATGCGCCTTTTCGAGCTCCGGCCGATAGTCCCAGGTGTCGACATGACTTAAACCGCCCGGACAAAAAATCTCGATGACCGAAGTTGCCTGCGCGGCATGATCGTTTTTGCGAGAATCCGCACCAGAAGCAACGCCTGCGGCAGGAGCGGCCGACGCAGCATCCATTTTCAACATCGCACCCAGAGCTGCGAGCCCAAGGCCGTCGCCAAGTCCCTGAAGAAGCTGTCGACGCGACCTGGGTATCGAAAACTGCGGATTCGCCGGCGGCTTCATGAATGATGTCCAGTTCTCAAGAGTAGGCCAGTTTGCGCGAAAGGCCGCTGATTCAAAAATGCGACGATTCCCCTGCGCCCCGCTTTCAGCATCTGTACACTTTACGCATTTCACCGAACGACGAAAAGAAACAACTCGAATCATTGATCCATGAGTTGCTCGATTTTCAGCGAACGGTACGCTGCCCCTGCAATGGTCGGCGAACACCCACATCTGTTCGACGGACGTGCGTTCGCGATCATCGTCTTCGAAAGTTTTTGTATGCATCAGATTATCGCTGGCCTCGGCTACTTTGTCATGATATTCCTCGCGTGGCTGATGAGTTCCCACAAGAGCCGCCTGCCGTGGCGAGTCATCATCGGCGGATCATTGCTCCAGTTGCTTTTTGCCTCGGTGCTGCTGCACACAAAACCGGGCCTGGAGACGTTCCGGCTGATGGGTGATTGCTTTACGCAACTGCTCAGCTTTGTCGACGCCGGCTGCATTATGGTGTTTGGAAAAGACTTTCGTGAGCACTTTATTGCGTTTCGTGTGCTTCCGACCATCATTTTTTTCTCGGCGCTGATGTCGGTTCTTTATCACCTGGGCATCATGCAGGTCCTCGTGAAGGTTCTGGGCCGCGTCATGCAATTGACGCTGGGAACATCAGGAGCCGAAAGCCTGTCGGCTGCGGCCAATATTTTTGTGGGCCAGACCGAAGCGCCTTTGGTGGTGAGGCCTTATCTTGCGAAAATGACGAAGTCTGAACTGATGGCGATTATGGTCGGTGGATTTGCCACGATCGCCGGGGGAGTTATGGCGGCTTACGTGGAGATGGATATTAGTGCGGCCCACCTGCTGACAGCGTCTGTAATTTCCGCTCCGGCCGGTCTATTGATCGCCAAAGTTCTGCAGCCTGAAGTGGAGACACCCGCAACCACGGGGACTGAGAATTATCAGATGCAGGCTGAAACAGGCAATCTGATCGAAGCTGCGGCCAGTGGAACTTCCGAAGGTCTGCACCTGGCGCTGAACGTCGGGGCGATGCTGATTGCGTTTCTGTCGCTGATCGCCATGGTCGATTACGGTCTTGAACATCTCTCTGCGTGGCTGATGGCCAAAGCAGGAATCGCCGGACCTCCGCTGACGCTGACACGTGTCCTCGGCGCTTTGTTTGCGCCACTTGCATGGCTGATGGGCATCGAATGGAAGGAGTGTGCGGCGTCCGGTGAACTGCTCGGCCTGAAACTGGTGGCGACTGAATTTGTCGCCTATGACCGGATGAGCATGTGGATGAAAGCGGCCCCGGACCTCCGCCCGCTTTCCGAACGCTCGGTCGTGATCATGACCTACGCGTTGTGCGGATTCTCTAACTTTGCGTCCATCGGAATTCAAATCGGAGGCATCGGCGCGCTGGCTCCGGAAAGACGTCGGGAGCTCAGTCAAATCGCCTTGCGAGCCATGCTGGGTGGAGCCCTCGCATGCTGCATGACAGGGTGCATCGCCGGGATTCTGTGGCAGCCGGCCTCACCTGAATCTTCTGCAGTTCCGGTTCCTGCAGCCGTGGATCCGAAGTAACTCGGAACTCACGGCCACAGGCCGAACGCTCGGTCCTGATCCATTCCTGTCAATGCCCTGGAGACGAATGGGCCGCTGACAATGCGTTAGTGCTGACAAAGGAAGTGATACGAGCAACTTCCACGGTTTCGACGCAGACCGTGACATGGTGCAAAGTCATGATGCTCGTTCGCAGGTACTCCAGCACCTGTTCACACAACTCGAACGGCATAATGAACTCCACTCGAACCTGCTCCAGCGGCGCCGAGTCATTGCTGGAAACATGGCGACGTCCCATGCCGAAGCAGGGCGTTTCTGTGTAGCCAGTTACACCCATTCCGACAATTTCTTTGATCAACGTCGTTGCCAGTTCCGGATTGGTGATCAGCGTCATTCGGCGAACCGGGGTCAGTCCACGCTTTCTCATCGAGTGAGCATTGGAGGATGTGGCCCGCAGCTCATCCAGACCTTTAAGCTCTAACGTCAATCCAGCCTGTTCAAACTCGTGGCCCAGTTCTTCCAGTTTCTCCATCACACTGGCATCGACAAGTGTCGCACCGGAGAGGTCAACAATCAGATTACGTTTCTGCACGAGGCCGATATCTTCAATCTGGCGCTTGAACGGAATCCAGTTACTGAAGATCGCGGACTCGCGAGCCACAATGCGACTGGTATTTTCATTGACGTCCTCAACCTCCAGATAGGCCTTGAAGAACGATCGCAACGGAACGCCATTCGCGACATGCAGAAACATTTTCAGGGCAATCCCGGCTGCAACCCCGATCAGAAGGTCAGTGGCCAGCACCACAACTAGCGTGACAACGAAGATCAGCAACTGCTCTTTACCGATTCGATACACGTTAAAGAATTCATTGGGATGAGCCAGGCGAGTCCCCGTGTAAACCAGCATCGCCGCCAGCGCTGCCAGCGGAATGCGGTGCAGAATTGTCGGAATCAATCCCACGCACAGCAGCAGAAACACACCGTGCCACAGGTTGGCAAATCGTGTCCGAGCCCCGTTGTCGATATTCGACTTGCTGCGCACGATTTCTGAAATCATGGGAAGTCCGCCAATCATGGCTGCTCCCAGATTGGCGACCCCGACGGCCAGAACGTCGCGGTTCATGTTCGTCTTGCGTTTCCACGGATCAAGCAGGTCTACGGCCTTTGCGCTGAGCAATGACTCCAGACTTCCGATGATGAAAAACATGCCGATCCATTTCCAGGCCTTGAATTCTTTCAGGACTGTAAAGTCGGGAGTTTCAATGTGCTTGAACATGCCGAAAACTTCATTGGGCATGGCGACCAGATACTGCTCACCAAGTTTGTACTCCTGATGAAACATCTGGTAGTCGTGAGCAGAGGTCAGATTCAAAGCCATCCCAAGCGGAACGGCCACCATCAGCACAATCAAATGCCCGGGAATCGGCTTCAGAACAGCAAAACGACTTCGAATAACCGGCCAGACGAACATGATCAACAGGCTGACCAGGCCGATCAGGGCAATGGCCGGATTGGCGTGTATGATGAAATCCGGAATCTGCCGCAGCAAGGACAGCGGCCCGCCTTTCGCCTCCGTGATGCCCAGCGCGACGGGGACTTGCTTGGAAATAATGATCACGCCAATCGCGGCCAGCATTCCGTGAACAACAGTGCCCGGAAAGAATTCGCCCAGAACCCCTGCGCGGAACAGGCCAAAGAGAATCTGCAGTACCGCTGCCACAACACCGACCGCAAGGGCCGCCTTGTAAGCCGTTGTATCAGCGGGCGAAAAGCCGCCCGCCATGCCGTTGCCACCAAAGTCTTCGACGCATCCCAGTACAATTACAATCAGCCCGGCTGCCGGGCCTTTGATTGTCATCTCTGAATTGCTGATGCTTGTAGCAATCGCGGCTCCGGCAATGGCCGTGAAGATGCCTGCCAGAGGTGGAAAACCGGAAGCCAGAGAGATCCCGACGCACAATGGAAGTGCGATCAGAAAGACCAGCAGGCCGGACACCATGTCACTTTTCATGTATCGAATGAACCCATCCGCATTACCACGCGGGATTCGACTTTCACCACTCATGATTATTGCTCCTGACCGTCAGCGGTCATTGAATTTTTTTTACGTGTCTGGCGATCGCGGCTATGTATGGCGCGTTGGCGATTCACCTGTCATCCACTTCCGTTCTCTGCTGTACGGATCACATAAGCATCATGAGTCATCACCGCTGATATTTAAAAGCTGGAGCTCACCGGTGAAGCGACTGACACGATCAGGAATCGTTAGCCGAAGATCGGAAGCACTCCTATACAGGCTTTTCCCATTTCTCACATGTTCCTGCTTCTGTTCTGCAGAAACAGGTTCGTCCTCTGCTTTTTCCGCGGCAGGCTCGGGTATGACCACCGGCGGTGCCGCGTTCTCCCGAGGCCGACGGAGCTTCATAAGATTGACTGCTGCGTGATGCCGAGAAGCGACACCGGGCTGAGGCCACAGACCGCCTCCCAGCACCAGGATCGTCAGCACCAGCACTGCAAATCGCTCGGACGCTCGTGAACGCAACTGGACCGAAGTCTGAAATTTTCGGCCGGTGAAGATCATAAAATAGGCACGCATAATCGCGATGCTGTTCAGAGCGGAGGCAATCACCACGGCCAACCCCACCATCGGATAGACGCCCACAGCGCCCTCGATCAGCAGTTCCATTCCCACAAACCCGATGGTGCCTGGAAAACCGATCGATGCCAAACCAGTGAGCAGAAACAGACCTGCGAGCGTTGGCGTATGTTCATACATGCCATGATAACGATCGAGAGATATCCGCCCGATGCGAGCTTCAATCGATCGGAGTGTCAGTCCAAATCCGCCCAGCGACACGCCTACGGAAATCCAGACACACAGAGCGCCTGTCATTCCAATCGTAGTGACCAGTTCCAGCCCCGACAGAACAAGCGACGAATGGCTGAGAAAGAGGTAACAGAAGAAACGTCGGGCATCGGTCTGAATCGTTGCCATTCCCGCCGCATAAACGGCCGTTGTCAGGGACAGCACCGCGATACTCTGCATGGCCCATGACGGTGCGATCGGAAACAGCAGATGCATAACGGCATACGCGCCGGTCATGGGTGCCACAAACAGCAGCGCTGTTCCAAGCGTCGCATGTTCAAAAAGATCGGTCATCCACGGATGCAGTGGACAAACACCGGCTCTCAACAGGACAGCGACGGTCAACAGAGACGCGGGCAACATCGATGCCACAGGCTTGTCACCTGAAAAATCCACAAGACTCCATCCCAGCATCAGCAGTAGAATAAACAGGGCCATGTGCAGGGAAAAAATCCGCGTCGAAGCATTTCGTCGACGCAGCTCCAGCCACGGTGGAATCACAGCAAGAGAAAGCAGCATGATAATGACCCATGGGCTGTGGCAGCTGAGTGTTGCCAATACTATGGCTTCTGAAATCAGCGTCAGCCCAAAGGAGAAACGGCCCACCTTTGTGCGAAGTGTCGACAAAATTGTCATCAGATAAAGAAGAGCCGACAGCGGCAGCAGCGGCGCACTCAGTTCATCGATCACAAAAATATCACTGCGAAAAATCATCTTTACGATGTCCCAGTGATCATGAGCTTCAAACGCCCCCGTGAAAATGAAGTCGGTCCATTCGCCAATCGTGCACAGCAACGTAAGCCCGCTGCACAGGACAGCAATGCGCTGAGCTCTGACCGGATCCTGAATCATTGCACAGGCAATGGAGCCCAGCAGCGGAAGCAGAATGGAGCATTCAAGCCATGGAAAGTGAAGTTCTGGAATCATGAGTATTCAATAACCAGTTGATTTTCGCCAGTTGTGTAGATGACCGTCTTTGCACGAGTCACGCGGTGCTGCCGCGTGTTGTTCAAAGACCGGTCTCGAGGCTGTAGAACAACGCCGAGCGTCATTCAGCCGATTGACCCGGGCCAATTCTTCCGCTACGCGGAGTCCGGTCCGTTCTTCCCGTTGCCGTTCCCGTTCCCGTTTTCTGCTCCAGACGATGCCGAACCTGACAGCCAGTTTGTCCATCTGCGCTCCATCCGGTCTGACCAGCGAAAGACCTGAACGAACGGCCGAACAATATAATCATCCAGCATGGAATCCAGATTGCCTCGCTCAAACGCAAAGCGATACAAGCGGGATCGCAGCGTCGGAGAAACTCGTCCCGATGCAACTGGCTCCGGCAAATAAGCACCGATCGCGTTGATCATTGAGTTGTAGTCACGCAGCAGTGAAGGCGCACGAATCAGTTGCAGCGTTCGCAGGCATGCATGGCCGATGATGTGAATCAACGCCACGTAACGGAAGCCCAGTCCAATTTCGACAACGATGATGCTGACCTGAATCAACGACGAAAATGCGAGACTGCTTTTAATGTCGGTCTGCACCCGCGCTGTCATCGTGGCAAAGATCATCGTAATCAGGCCCAGAGCGATCACCATGATTCGCAGCGTCAGAGATTCATCGAGTAACGGACTGACCCGCAGCAGCAGAAACGCGCCGAGATGGACCGACAAGGCTCCGTAAAAGACTGCGCTGCTGGGAGTCGGGCCTTCCATCGCGCGGGGCAGCCAGCCCGAGAAAGGAACAAGGGCCGATTTGCCGGCCGCCGCGAACAGCAGCAACCCGCCGACCAGCAGAGCATCGCGTTCGGCCAGCACGGCTTTACCCATCGGCCAGTCGCCCTGGCCGGCGATACCGTCGAAATCGCCCGACCCCGAAAGATGATGCAACGTCAACGCCGCGATCAAAAATGCAGCGTCGGCAATTCGATAAACCGCCCAGACACGCTGGCCATTCGCGACCGGACCTGGTCGGTCATGGAAGAACGCCACCAGCAGCGCCGATGAAAGTCCGACGAGTTCCCATCCGAAGAACAAAGTCTCAATCGTTCCCGCCACGGACGACAGAATCATCCCCAGCTGGAAAAAGGAGAAGAACATAAAGAATCGATGGAAGCCTTCGTCTCGATGCAAATATCGACTGGCGAATGCCGCAATGACTCCGCACAGTACGAACGTCATGATGACGAAGGGAACGCTCAGTCGATCAAACACAAACTTCAGCGTGAAGTGAAAATGACTCCCGTGGCTGTGATCCGCATGTTCAGCCACAGCTCCTTCTTCATGTCCGGCCGGAACATCTTTCGGCACGTCACCTGTCAAAGCAACTCCCGAAGATGCCGCAGAACCGGCAGTCGTTTTCTCAAGGCGAGACTTTTGCCCGTTCAGCGATAGAACAGGCACCTCCAGAGTGGTCGACCGACGGGCAGCAGAACTGGGCTGCGCAGCTGTCTTGGTTAGGCTCGGCGCTGCTGGACTCGATGCCCCTGCTGCTGAAGGGCTGGCGTTTCCATCCACTTTGGCCCCGTGCCCTGTTTGATCTTCCGTGTCGTCGACTTTCATATCGCCGTCATTATGGTCACCGTCGGGCCCATGCTCATCGTGAACATCTTCGTCGTCGGGCCCATGCTCGTCGTGGGCATCATGCTCGTCGTCGTGAGTTGGTGTGCGTACCCAGTCGCCCATCACCACCGACACATTACGTTCATTCGTGGCCAGCATCGTGCCCAGAATGAACAGCGCGGAGATTAAACCGAGCACTGTCGACGCTTCCGTGAAGCGAGCCATATTCCTTTCGCTGAGCGGAATACGAAACAGTGTCGTCACACCAAACACTGCAAGGAGCAGTAAGGGAGCGGAGACAACAAGAATACCGGCTATGTAAAGCATGGAGGCGTGCAATATGACTGTGAGGAAGATGCAGAATTAAAGTGGACCGTTCACTCCGCCGGCCGATCGAATCAACGCAAATGGCAGGTGATCGCGCCATCCACGGTACCACTCGAGCGAAGAGTCGGCTGAAGGAAGTTCGGTAGTGCCCGGCGTGTAGTCTTCAAAACGGCCGTTGATGAATCGCTGGATTCTGGAAGACGTCGGATCCAGCACTGCCAGCTGAGCCCAGCCGTTTTTACAGATGCGACCGACCGTTGGATTTTCTTCCATGATCCGCAGCATAGCTTCCGGTGTAGTCTCGACTACGAAAAGCAATCTGACCGGCTCGTGAATATCCACGCCCTGCCACGGAAGTCCCGGACGCAGATCACTGGCCGCACCATCCATCACGCCCAGCAGCGACGTGACGTTATGAGGCAGTTTGGTTCCCGATCCCCAGCCACGGCTATCAATGGCCGAGAGCGTGTAAAGCATGTTGATGCCTTCGCAGACCGGAATAACGGCTCCCAGAATACGGGCCAGGATCATGCTGCTTTCTGTATCCTGCGATTTGTCGTAAGACATCAAAAACGAACGACGGTCCAGATACAGTCCTCGTATCCGACTTCTCCGACCCACAAAGCAAAGTGCGTTGGTGCAGTTGCCATATTCAGGACGTGTCCGAGCTAAATCTTCGGCTCGCTCCTGCACGTGCAGCAGCGATTCCTGCGGCGAAAGATCCAGTCGTGCGGAATCAAAACGTCGACAGCGTTCGTGGGCATTCCGTTCGGCAACCCGACTGAATAAATCGCGTGCCAGCCGGAGTGATCTCACGTGAGATGTGGGCAGCAGCTCAAGGTCAAAGAAGGTGATCTCTTCCGACGCCGTGTTGTGCAGTCCGCCGATGAAATGAGTCTCTTCGGGAATCTCGAGGCCACGTTGCTTCAGCTGCCGTCGAACTCGCACATCATTCAGCATGGCTGCCAGTGCGCGAGCATTGGCTCCGCCTGGGCTTCCTGAACACGCTCCACAATGATAAGCCGATTCATGGGGATTGTTCAGACAGTTTGATCCGTGGCCGAGGAACATCACGAGCCTTGCGAAATTGGAAATCAGACCAATGTCGCGAAGGGACCGTTCCGACATGTTGACCATTTCCGTCAACGTAAATCCGATGCCGTTTTCATCTGGTCCGGCTGGAACGCCTTCCTCGCGTTCCAGTCGCAGTCGCGTGACTCCCGGTGGAGCCACGAACCGGCGGGCCGTTTTGTGCATGGTGGCGGCCAGTCGCGGAAACAAAATGCGGCCCAGCAGTGGTACTGTTGCGAGTGGTCCCAACAGGGCCGTAAGCAGAGCTCCGCTGATCGAACTGCGAGTTCCCGTATCAAAACGATGTGACGCTCTGCCGATGAATCGACGAGCGGTCGCGCGCTGCCGGTGTGAATCTTCCAGGGCATAGACAACGTCTTCGACAACCCAGTTCTGCGGTTTGATAACCACCGGACACAAGGCCGTGAAATGAGCCTCGGCCGCACCGCGATAGTACATTGGCACACAGAAAAATCCGGCATTGCCGAACGTCTCAACATCCGGGCCAACCTCTTCCAGATGACGACGGAACGATTCTTCTCGCGCATCAATGCAGGTAACAATCTGCAGTTGCGGGCTTTCCGGTTTTACCGGAGCCTCAGCGATCCGAGCTGTAATGGCATCAAGCGATCTTTTTGCCAGTTGGCGTTCGAATGCAAAATGGAAAACCCGGCGTCTTTCGAAATGCGAAAAGCCGTCAATTTCCTGCATAAGTTCTGACCATGCAGCCTGCGACATTTCCGCAAATTGCCGAGGACACCAGCCATGCAGCTGAGCAAGCTGCAGCACCATGAACGCGCGCTGCTCATCACTCGACACAGTATTGACGGCATGCAGTGATTTCCTCAACTGCGGACGCAGCTGACTTAACGGCCCACTGAACCCGATAGTCTTCTGCGCGATGTGAGCCGCAGCAATGCGATCGAGTATCAGCCGTACCGCAAGAAATTCCAGAAACGTTCCAGTCGGCGAATATCGATACACACGATCCGGGCGAGTCTCCGTCTGCCAGATCATGCCGGCCCAGCCGCGAAGCGCCAGGATTGTGTTGCGAAGAAATTCAGATCGCTCTTCCACTTCCACACCCAACAGGGCCAGCGAGTCTGCGATGCTTTGCAGTGGCGAAATCTGGTTCGACTGCAATCGCTCCAGTTCGCCCGCCAACGGTCGCATCCATCGCCGAGCCCCATATCCTCCGGACTCAAACAGCGCACAGAATGAATCCAGAAAACCGGCTTCACGATCAGGAAGCTGCCACTGCGAATATCCCTGGTCCAGATACGCGGCACAAAATCGAATCATAATTTCATGCACCAGAATGTCACTGTCTTCTCGAGTGACATCCAGCAGCAGATCGCGATGCCGAACCTCTCTGTGGACGGGCTTCGGCGGTGGCGGCGTGGTCGGCATCCTCTGCAGCGAGAGTTTCCACAACAGACTCAGACAGACCTGTTCCCACGTAACGTCTGTCCATGATTCGATTCGGGCCACTCCGAACGGCAAGATCGACTGACGAACCGTTTCCTGAAACGGCGTCCCGGAAGCAGGTCGCTCGGGATTCGCAGAGCCTCGAAAGTCTCTCATCACCCAGTGCTGAGTTTCCTCAAGCAGCCGATCTCTGACCTCGTGAGTGATCTCTGCCCGAAACCGACGCAAAGAATCCGACTCCGCAATCATCCAACGAAGCTCGTTTTGATTTCCCGGAGTGACCGCATTCTGAAGCATGCTGAGCCGTAGGTCGAGACGCCGCACAACACCAGCCACAACAGCGCCACCGTCAAAGCCGACTTCTTCCTGCAGGACTTCTCGAAGGTCCTCGATCGTAATACGACCGCGTTCTAATTTTTCGCGGTAGCGAGTTTCCGCGAGAAACGGTTCGCATCCATAGATCTCTGAGACCTGGCGCAATGCGTCGACAAAGGGACGATCTTCCATTCCCTGCAACGGATTCAAGAAAGCAAAAGCCGTAATCGGCCCCTGCAATGGAAGCAATTCCACTAACAGGCGAACCTCGGCTTCAATGGCTTTCAGTTCAGGCGATAGCGGAAGGACGGCAGGGGAAGATAAATCAGCAGTCGACACAACGTCCCTTTCCGGGAGAATTCTCAGGCTTGCAGCTCACTGTTTATGGCTGCAATTTTTCAGATCTCATGCCTCAAACATTCAGGGCTCGCTCGAATTTGAACCCGGATGCCCGGCCAGGCATTTACAAAGTTCAGGCATTTGATCGAAGCAACACTGCGGGCGTCCACCCAACTATCACCGAGCCCCGTGGGGAATTCAATTCCGGACGCACATACCGCCAACCGTCAGTAATCAGCAATTATCGCACCACTTTATTGCTGACATCATCAGTCTGCAGTGAGCCGCCACTTCACGATTCTGAAAATCGAACTAACCAGAAGGGCTCACTGTGACTTCGGCAAGGATCAACAGGGAAAGCGGCAGCCGTCATCGACTTGAAAGCGGGAAGATTCCACGACAATTCTGCAGACCAACAGCACTGAGTGAGTGAGTGAGTGAGTGGATTCCGGCCAAACAAAACACACCCGTTCTGTGGACGTCAGAATCCGAAGCTACCCGGCTGGAGGCGGGCGACAACCCTGGGGCTCGACAACGGCCAGCGAAACGCTGTGCTGCTGAAACAATGGCAATCGGCTGTCATGTTGACCATGGTGCTCAAAAAATGGCACGCCGTGGACGAAGTGCTCGTGGTCTTCCACTTCAAGCTCAGTGGTGGCAGTAAACTCATCCGGACCGCACTGCCCGATGCCCTGATGCGACCAGACAGCCGAGTCGTCTGTCTTCTCCAGGACCCGAAAAGGGACCACGAGGGCCAGAGCAATCAAACTCATCAAGAACAGCCGCATACCGGAAAGTCTGTCACAATCCCAAATCCTGTCAAGGGATTGTTTTGAACATCAAGCCTCTCCGGCAAATCTCCCTCAGCGTTTAATCGCTTTCCTCGGCAATCCCTGATACTTTTGCTCAGACTATGGTAGCCCTCTTTTTAAGGAATCTGAGATGGTATTTTCCCGTCGGCAAGCTCTTGCGGCGGCATCGGCCGCTGTTTATTCCGTCTGCACCTTAAGCCAGCCCAGGGCCGCCGACCCCGTTCAACGGTCCGGAAGCCCACTCCTGAAACTCAGTCTTGCGGCCTATTCCTTCAATCGACAACTTGCAAAGCGAGGCACTCCGGAAGAAATCGCCAAGGCGGAAATGACGCTCGAGAAGTTCATCGAGTTCTGTGCAGCGCAGGGCCTGGGTGCAACAGAACTTACGGGATACTACTTTCCCAGGGAGATTTCGAATGCATACTTGTTAAACATTCGCGCGATTACGCATCGACTGGGACTAAGTATCTCCGGCACGGCCATTGGAAATGACTTCTGTGTGGCCGAAGGCGAAGCTCGGGACAAGCAGCTGGCAGAATGCCGCGAGTGGATTGATTACGCGGCCATTATGGGCGCACCGGCGATTCGTATCTTTGCCGGCAAAGTCCCAAAAGGGGATACTGAAGAAGCGGCCATCGAACGTTGCGCCGCCGGTATCAATGAATCGCTCAAGTACGCCGCCACAAAGGGTGTGTATCTCGCTCTGGAGAATCACGGAGGCATTACGGCGACTCCGGAACAGATGCTGAATATCATCCGCAAAGTCGACTCGTCCCCATGGTTCGGTGTCAACTTTGACAGCGGTAACTTTCAGACGGAAGACCCGTATGCGGATCTCGCGAAGATTGCACCGTATGCAGTGAACGCTCAAATTAAAGCGTCGATCGCTCCGGGAGGAAAGAAGCAACCAGCCGACCTGCCACGCATCGTCGACATTCTTAAAAACGCCGGCTACCGTGGCTTTGTGGCTCTCGAATACG
>QWOO01000212.1 GCA_003669615.1 Planctomycetota bacterium | reverse complement strand
GGTTGGGTGAATTGAAACAATCCGAGAAATCCGTTCCAGAGCCTGCGGCTGTTCCGCCGCAGACAGAAACCGCATAGTGCTCGGTTTCAGGCTCAGAAGAGTGGTCAGAAACCAATAGCCGAAGGGTACTCCTTACTATTGGTTTCGCACACATTTTCTGAGCCTGCAGCATTAAAAAAGTGCCGACCGGGTGCGCAGATTTCAGCAAAGTGACGTAAGCACCATCACTGAGATTCCCCTTGAATCAATTCCTGTTCATTATGCTGCGTCAGATCATCGCAGGAAGCAACTATGAAAGTTCTGCTCGCTAGTCCACGTGGATTTTGTGCCGGCGTCAATATGGCCATCGAGTGTCTGGATGAAGCGATCCGGCGCGTAGGCCCCGGGATCTTTGTCTATCACGAGATCGTTCACAATAAATATGTGGTTGATCGTTTCACTCAGCAGGGAGTGAAGTTTGTAAACTCCATCGAGGAAGTTCCGATCGGCGGAATTCTTCTGTTCAGCGCGCACGGAGTTTCGCCTGAGATTCGTGCCATTGCTCGCAGCCGAAAGTTGCAGACAGTGGACGCCACCTGTCCGCTGGTGACTAAGGTGCATTTGGAGGCGATCCGTTACGCTAATCAGGGCTACAACATCATCCTCATCGGCCATGAAGGTCACGATGAGGTCATTGGTACGATGGGCGAGGCGCCTGAGAGTATCACGCTGGTGGAAACTCCCGAGGACGTCGGTCGGCTTCCCTTCACTGTCAACGACAAGCTGGCCTATCTGACTCAGACAACGTTGAGCGTTGCCGAGGCGACCGCTGTCATCCAGGCTCTGCGGCTGCGATATCCGGGCATCGACTCGCCGAAAAAAGAAGACATTTGCTACGCCACAACCAATAGACAGGACGCGGTCAGACTGCTGGTCGAATCTGCGGACGTACTGATTGTTCTGGGCAGCCAGAATAGTTCCAACAGCCGACGACTTATGGAGATGGGTGCCTCCCGCGGCATGCCCAGTTTTCTGGTCGATGGTGCTCAGGAACTCAAGGAAGAATGGTTCAAACGCTCTGACACTGTTGCCGTGACCGCAGGAGCCAGCGCGCCTGAAGTGGTGGTGCAGGAGTGCCTTGATTTCCTTAGTGAGAAATTCGATGCCGTGATCTCAGAAGAGGTTCTGCGTGACGAAAACGTCCACTTCGCACTTCCACGCGAACTGTTTTCTCTGAAGCCTCAGGTTCCCGCCAGTACCGTACAAACATGAGGCACTCGATCGACCAGCGGTATTACCTTCGGTGCATAAATCGTGGTGAAACCCGTGGCCTTTCGATGCTCATCCAGTGCGGCCTGAGATTCCCAGCGTTCGATCAGGATGAACGTGCCGGAGACAGATCCGGATTCAAACGCTTCAAATCGAATGCAGCCGGGTTCGGCACGAGACAACTGCACCTGCTGAGCGAGCAATGATCGCAGTTCCGCCATGTGAGCGGGATCTTTAGCAGTCAGTATCACGGTCAGATCAATCATGGAACACCAGTGGAGTTAGATAAAAAAATCGAAGCGGACAAAAACTGTGAAGACAGTTTTGAAAGCATCTTCAGACAAAAGGCCTCAGGAATACTTCCACATCAGGCCGCGCGGTTAGACTGAGTTTCCGCAGCTGGCGCCACCACCACCACCGGAACGGGCTGTGAAGGGCTTTTCGCGAGGAATTTTCTCTTGAGACGACTCGTGCTGAAACGATTGACGAAATCGATTAACCACGGAGCAAAGCGTTTCATCTGAAACAGGAAATGTGCCGTCGGTGTAATCAGCACCTGTCGGCGATCACGACGAATCGCCTTCAGTGTGATCGCCGCCACTCTGTCGGGCGTGGTACACAACCAGTTTGGCGGTGACGGAACCGGCTTGCCCGGACGTCCGGAGGCTGCCGACGCATAGAGCTTCGTCGTGACAGGGCCCGGACAAATGGCCGTCACACCAACACCATGACGCCCGTATTCGGCTCGAAGCGATTCTGTAAAACCGATCAAACCATACTTGCTGGTATGATATGCGGCAAAGCGACCGCCGGCGACAAGTCCGGAGATACTGCACATGTTGACGATATGCGAATCTGGGCGACGCAGCATCGATGGCAGAAGCTCGTGAGTGATCTGGATTGGTGCGAGCAGATTGATCGACATCAGCCAGTCCCACTGCTTCTGAGTCATCTGATCTGTCGGCCCATAATAGGCGACGCCCGCATTGTTGATCAGCAGATCAATGCCTCCGGTGGCAGCCAGACATTCCGGTATAACCTGCGACAAAGCAGCTCTGTTGGCGAGATCGCAGGTACGCGTCCAGACGCGCACGTGACTCGACGCCAGCTCCTGCTCCAGTGATCGCAGACCGTTCTCGTCGACATCAACGAGATACAAATGACAGCCTTCAGCGGCCAGAGCGGTAGCCAGTGATCGACCAATTCCCGAGGCCGCTCCTGTCAGAAAAGCGGTTCGGCCTTTTATCGTTTTCATGTGAATCTTCCTGATCCAATGCGTCTCGCAGCCATCCTGCTGCGTCAAATTTCAGCCAGAGTTTAACACATGCCGCATTTCAGTGGGAGATCGACCGCGGGCCGTAGTTTCCCGCCTTTTTGAGCGAGCACGGCATTCTTTACTTTCGATTTCTCTTGTAGGGTATTGCACAGCCTCGAGCCGGAACCTCAGTGGTCTCCGGAAGTGTGTCATTCAGCGATGCTTCAACAGCCAGTTCCACATAACGCACTGTCACCTGCTCAGAGTCTGTCTTGTCATCCATCGCACCTATGAACACCACCTTTCGATCCTTGTTTAACACAAAGAACTCGGGGGTGTAAACCGCTCCAAAGGAACTGGCAACCGCTTGAGTTTCGTCGATCAGATAAGGAAACGAAAACTGCTTCGAGTGAGCTCGTTCTTTCATTTTCTCGAGCGTCTCAGACGGCTTTCTGTTTGAATTGATCGCGACAACGGCGACGCCCGCCGGATGGTTCTCGTACTTCTTGTGCAAGGCCGTCAGGCGATCTTCGTAATCCACGGAGTAGAGACAGGAATTGCAGGTGAAGCAGACGACAACAACGGCCTTGTCTTTCAGATCGTCCAGCGAATGCTGCTTGTCATCAATACCAGCCAGCTGCTTCCAGCCTGGCACTGGGTCACCAATCTTTAAACGCGAGTGCTCGTCGGCAACAAGGGTTGTCAGTCCCATTAACATGGCGAATGCAAACAGAAATGTTGATCGGGCGATTCGTCTCATTGGAAACAACTCCACACTCAAAAGCCGTTGCCGTGAGGCCTGGAATTCAGACCACATACAATGCCAGCGAAAAACAGCCGGCCCTGCTAAAAGCACTCTGTGGCGTTTGGCTTCATTCGACATGCTCATCCTGGCTCGGAAGCGGTGTGAAATCAACCCCTTTGCCGAAGCGCGAAAGACCATCAAAAGCAGACTTGAGTGAAAATCTCAAATTGATTAAGCCTTCCATGCCCTGTCGATCCTTTGCGGTTTCGATACGGCAGGAATTACTTTCAGCCTTGCTGGTCGGAAGTGATCTTGCCGTAAAAAAGGCTGTTTTCCAAGGGCAGGGCGGTGAGTCTGCCGGTATTTTCACGGTCGCACTCCGATTGTGAAATCTGTCAGAGTCTTCGTTCTATGCCCAACCTTCCGTCTATTTCATTTTCATCGAGCTTCAGCGGAACGGCAGATTTTGCCGGACTGATACACCCGGACGCAGTTGTTTCCGAATCACTCGTCTCCGGCAATCACTTCTTGAAGTTTCGACTGAAACTGATTTCCTTTTAGAACTTCAATGTATCACCGACCTTTTTACGGAGGCACTGCCATGTTGCGTGCATTCGCAACGGTTGCTCTGTTTGCTGCGACTTTAATCTCACCATGCCTGACCTCATCAGCCATGGCGCAGAGCAAGACGTTTCCTTACGAAGCCAAAATCCTGGCGGATGAAACCTTCGCGCGCAGTGGCGCCGGCGAGGCTTACTATCCGACACAAAGTCTGTCGCGAGATACGGTCGTGACCGTACACCGACATGATCCAGGTGGCTGGTATATGATTGATCCGCCGCAAGGCAGCTTCAGCTGGATTCCGGAACGCTTTGTGAAGCGTCTGAGCGATTCAGAGGGCGAAGTTCGTGAAGAGAATGTGCCGGCTTGGGTCGGCAGTGCGTTTGGAGATGAGACGTCCGTTTTTCAACGACGGATGAAGTCCGGCGAGAAGGTCACAATCCTCGGGCAAAAGCAGATTGATACAACCAGCGGTATTCAGTCGATGCTGAAAATCGCACCTCCTGGACGCGAACGTCGCTGGATTCCAGGTTCCGCCGTTGTCCCTGTCGACGATCAGCTTCGGCAGCAGATGAATTCCGATCCTTACAAAGTGCCGGGAAATGCCAGGCGTCCGGAAGGACCGATCGTCACTCCTGAACAGATGCTGGATCCAAAGATCGCTCAGAAGGGGGAAGGCGGAGTCGTCGACGTTCCGCAAATCGGCCCCAGTGAGCAACTGGCCGGGCTGCAACAGATTCGCCGAGAACAGCAGCAACTGGCCGCTCTCGACAGTAAGTTCCGCAACATGGTTCTTCAGGATGCGTCTCAGTGGAATCTTGATGCTATCGAAAGCGAATATCGAGCACTGCAGGAAACAGCCAGTCATCGGCCTGTTTCCGGGCAGATCGATCTCCGGTATCCGGCCATTGAACGTTACCGACGACGGCTCGCAAATTTGATCGAACTGAAGCAACTGACGTCTCAGACAGAAATGCGGGACGCGCAACTGCTGGCACGCCATTCTTCTCCTATGGGATTTCAACCGCCTGCCATTGCCAGTGCCGGACCGGAATCCATGATGGCCTCCGGCGAACCGACTCAGCTTGCGGAAGCTTTTGAATCATTCCTGGGCCGTGACAACTCAAACATTGCAGCCAGCGATGCACCGTTGCTCATGCCTGTTCCGGAATCCGGCCAGCCGGCCGTGGCAGACAATCCTGACATAGCTTCTTCTGCTGCTGGCGTGATTGCTCCAGGCAGCGCCCAAAATCGTTTTGTGGGCGCGGGAATTGTTCAGAAAGCCACCGAAGGAAATGCGTATGTTCTGATGGCTCCGTCTGGAAAAATACTTGCCGATCTGAAACCGATCGGAAACGTGAGCCTCGAAGAATTTGTCGGCCAGCAGGTCGGCGTACAGGGCAGCCGCTGGTCGGAAAAAGAAAAACGCGACATCATCGAAGTGAGTGCTCTGGAAGCCGTTCGCATCCGCCAGTAGACCTCGCAGGGATGGTACGATGCGTCGCATGACCGTCGTAGGCATTACACTCGCAGCTGCGATGTGCCTGGTTTTGAAGGAACGGCAGGTGAGACAGAATGATGGAGCACAAAATGATTGAAGGGCAGAAGGATTAGATTCAAAGGTTTCCGATGTCTGCCACCCTCAACCGCCCACTGCGTTTCATCATTCTGTAACCGTCATTCTGTAACCGTCATTCTGTTGCCTCAAGCCCATCGCCGTCCGAAAACAGACGCCGGATTTCCCAAACGTCCGGCGGTTCGCCGACGGAAACTTTCTGACCCTGCTACGGTGCTGTCGCGGCCGTTGCGGCCGGTTCTGAGGTCCGATGGCGGATATGCAGCATCACAGGGAAGGTCGTAATGCCTCCGTCGACGTTGGATTTCAGGTAGAACGGGCGACTCGATTCCGGAACCCATTTCGCCGCCGTGATAAAGAACTCCCGCTCGTTCTGGCCTTCAAGCAACATCAGGCCGTTCAACCCGATGTTGTCGACAAAGACTCCGTGAGGCATATTGCGGCCGGAATCTTCTTTGCCAAATTCCACCAGGCCAGTGTGATCCAGCCGTTCCACCTTCAAATACGCGCGAGCCGTTTCACCGGCGTACACAGTCAACTCGGACGTATGCTCTGATAAGCCTGCCGCCTGTTGTTCTGACGTCAGAATTCTGACGAGCACTTTTGGCTTTTCTGCCAGCTTCAGAGACTTGAGTCCTCCGATCTCATGAACAATCTCTGTCTCACCCATTCTTGCGCGAGCCTTGAACTGAATTTTCGCAACGGCATCATCCGCAGGCTGCGTCGCATCGCTGGCTGCCAGCAGTGTGGCAAACGCCTGACGCTGTTCGTCCTGAACGAGCACCGGATCTGAAAGCGAAAAACCGGCGGGCAGGTTCTCGGCATAGATCTCGATCGGACCGTCATAGCCATCAAGCCGTGTCGCCGTGAAGCTGATCTCGCGACCGGTGTTGGGATGAACGCTGAGCTCCGTGCCGGTCATGGCCACTGTAAAATCCGGTTGCAACGATCGCACCAGCAATTGATATTTGTAGTCCGCTCCCTGAAAGCCGCGAGCATCCCGAAGACGCACGATGTAGGTTCCATCTGCGGGTGGAATGAACGTCAACCGCGAATCTTTTCCCCATTGTCGCATCGGGTCATCGTCGTTCTCATAGTAGATTGGAAAGACAGGCAGGCCTGTGTTCTTCAATACCGCATCCGGCGCATGTGGCATGACTACAAATGCAGGTCCCTGCAACGGATGAGAGGTTGGTGTCGTTCCAAAATACGTCTGACGGCTGCCGAAGCCCGGATACACCTTAAATCCTGAATCAGGGCCACGCGGATAAAGCCAAAGTTTCACGACTTCGCCATCCGCGTACAGGAACTCATTGAGCTCCATTTCCTGCCAGTTGAACATCCGAAAATCGTCACTGGTGTCAGAATCTTTGCCTCGAAATGTGAAGTAGGAATCTCGCACCGCCTGCAGTTGCGTCTGCAAAATCGGCTGACCGTCGGCCGTCAGGATCTCAACGCTGGAATCAAGCGGAGACTTATCGCGAGAAGCCTTCACTTCAATCAATATTTGTTGCCCTTTCGACGCTTCAAAACGAAAAACATCGACGTCAGAATTCGTTCCATTAACCGCGTGAATCGCTCCTGTGATTGACGCAGGAATCGCCACAATCGAAGCCATGTCATTCTGATCATTCGGTTCAACTTCAACAATATCAGTCAAGGCCCCGGAGGGAGTCGACATGGAGACGGCCGGAGCCAGCTCGCTGATCCCCGAAGCGACAATCTCTGTTGGAAGCGGTATCGATGTCTGCTCTCCCTTGATGGTCGCGATCACCACTGTGTTTGTGGAATCGTCAAGGACCAGGCTGGACACTCGATCTCCGTCCAACGACTGCGCCACCTGTTCGACGACAGTAGCTCCATCCCAAATCTTGATGGATCCATTGTCCGCAGCAGTCACTAAGAAACGGCCATCCCCGGAGATTTCCAGTTTCGAAATCGCTCCTTCGTGAGCAAAGCGAGAAATCATCAGCGGATTAATCTGAGGAGCATTCAGAGAGACTAACTGCCACTTACGAATCCGACTGTCGGCTCCGGCACCGAACACAAATTTGCCATCGTTGCTGAATGCTACCCCATACTGTTCGGCCTGAGGCTGGCTGAGCGTATCGAAACGTTCGCCACTGGCCACGTGCCAGATTTTGATCGTGGCGTCGGCACTGGCGGAGGCTAAAAGTGTCCCGTTCGGATGAAAGCACAAATCAAAGACCGCACCGTTGTGCCCGGTTAATTCGCGGATGTGTTCACCAGTCTCCGCGTCATGCAGAATGATCTTCCGGTCGTAGCCGGCCGTCGCCACGATTCTTCCGTCCGGCGACCACTCCGCAGCGTACAGAATATCATTGTGTCCTCCGAACTCTCTCAGCGGGACATCATCACCAATCGCGAACTCTACGGCACGTCCGGAGAGTCCCGGAGTGCCGGTCGCCGCCAGCACTCGCTTACCGTCCGCAGAAATTCGCAGGCTGTTGACTTTGCCGTCGGGAATTGAACGACTCCAAATTATTTCGTCGCTCGCTCTTGAACGCTGCTCCAGCAATTTGAACTTACCCAAAAACAGGCTCGTCGCATCAGCGGAGACTGCCATGGCAAGAGCTGGCGTTCGGACATCGGTCGTCGTAACGCGTACATTTGGCAACATCGGAAGCACGGCCAGCCGGCTGTCAAACTTCGCTCCTTCTTCCAGCCACATCGACAGAATCTGCAACTCTTTCTCTGTCGGCTGAGGCTGATCGGCAGGCGGCATGTGATCGTCACCAGAACTACGCAGCACTTTCCAAAGCATGCTTTCCGTCGGCGAGTCCTCACTGAGAATCACACCGTTCTCACCCCCTTTCCAAATATCGTCGGGGGCCTGCAACGACAGTCCATTCTGCGATTCCACACGACTATGACAACTGACGCAATACTTTCGAAGCAGCGGTGCAATCTCCGTCGAATACTTCACAGGCTCCGCCGCAGTTAACGGGCTGCTCGCAACAGCGCCGATCAAAAGGGCTGCGCACATTCCCGTGACGCAGCTTTTGCGAAACGTTAGCGAAAGCGGTTTGGAAAACATCGCCGAACTTTCAAATCAGATTTCCACCGATGCCGCTCGAAAACGGAGCAGCTCATCAGATCGATTGTGGTCCGAATCACGACAGGCTGCAACCGACGGCGGCCAATACAGTAGTCCACGGCCACAGTAGTCCACGGCCACAGTAGTCCACGGCCACGGTAGTCCACGGCCACAGTAGTCCGCAGTGTTCGCAGCTCGGCCAGTGAGCGCCAATGTTTGGGCTACCGTAAAAATCTCTCGGCAACGAGTTGGGCGAAATGCACGGTTCCCGGCGAGAAATCTGAAAACACCGTCCGCCCGGCCATTTGGAGACATCGGAGATGCGCGATAACGTGGATCTGAAATCTGCTGTTTGAGAATGATCCGGGTGGATTGAATTGCGATCAGTCGCGGGCAAACGTAGCATTTCTGCTGATCGACAGGGGCTTCCCAACGGGAAACCCGAAATTCGGTCTGCACTGATTTATCCTGTTTACCCTGATTCCGGATCACCCTCGGTGACACAAATGACTTTGGGAAACCGAACCATTTGGCAGTAGATCTGTCCGGCGCATCCCACCCCCCTGACTGGGAGTTAAAACTCATGTCGAAGAAGCCAACTGATTCGTCTCGTCGAGGATTCATGAAGTCCTCTGCCGTCGCAGCCGCCGGCGCGTCTCTGCTGACAAACCTCAGCCCCATCCGGGCTGCTCACGTCAGCAGTGATGAAACCATCCGTATCGGTCTCGTCGGCTGCGGTGGTCGTGGGCGCGGAGCTGCAGACCAGGCCATGAACACAACCGGCCCGACGAAACTGGTTGCCGTTGCAGATGCCTTTGACGACAATCTTCAAAGCGCGATCAATACTCTGAAGCGTCAGCACGGTGACAAGGTGGACGTCCCTAAAGAACGCCAGTTCGTGGGACTCGATGCTTATTCGAAGGTGATGGAGCAGGAATGTGACCTCGTCATTCTGGCCACTCCTCCCGGCTTCCGCCCGCTTCATTTTGAAGCCGCGATCAACGCTGGCAAGCACGTCTTCATGGAGAAGCCTGTTGCTGTTGATGCTGTCGGCGTTCGCAAAGTGATTGCCGCAAATGATATCGCCAAGTCAAAAAATCTTGCCGTCGCCGTAGGTCTTCAACGTCATCATGAACCGATTTACATCGAAACCATCAAGCGTCTGCAGGATGGGGAAATCGGCCGCATTGTCGCGACTCGCTGTTATTGGAACGGCGACGGCGTTTGGGTTCGACCTCGTCAGGACGGCCAGACGGAAATGGAGTACCAGATGCGCAACTGGTACTACTTCAACTGGTTGTGTGGTGACCATATCAACGAACAGCACATTCACAATCTGGATGTGATTAACTGGCTGATGGGCGGCTATCCAACTGTCGCGCAGGGGCAGGGCGGTCGCCAGGTAAGAACGGGCAAAGAATACGGCGAAATCTACGATCATCACTTCGTCGAGTTCACCTATGAAAAAGATGGTGACCGTTCTGTATTGCTCAGCCAGTGTCGGCATATTCCAAACTGCTGGAGTGCCGTGTCGGAGTACGCTCACGGGGCCGATGGGTGGTGCAATATCGGCGACGGTAAGATTTTCGACAGCAAGGGCAATCTGAAGTGGGAATACAATCGAAAGTCGGAAGACGGCAAGCGTAAAAATCTGCACGACGGACATCAGGACGAACATCATGATCTGTTCGCCTCGCTGCGAAAGGGCGAAATTCCAAACGAAGGTGAGTACGGCGCTTACAGCACCATGACTGCCATCCTCGGTCGACTGGCCACCTATTCGGGTCAGGAAATCAAATGGACAGATGCCCTGAATTCTGAATTGTGTATTTCCCCTGTGGAGAAGTACCACACGTTCCAGGACACGCCTCCGATTCTGCCGGACGCGGACATGCTGTACCCGATTCCAACACCGGGTGTCACAAAGGTACTTTAGTCTGATCGACTGATCCGATTTTTGAACAGATCTTCAGGCAGGACCGGCTCTCAGGCCGGTCCTGCTTTTATTTGATCATCCGCAAGAACGCTGGTGTGCCTGCGCAGTCGCTTGTCACATCCTCCAAAAACAACCGTATCCTCAATCCGGAATTATCGAATGTCGGCCGAGTTTCGAATTCTCACTGTCGTTGATGATGAAAGCAGCGTTCGAGCCACTACGTCCTGCGACAGCCTGGCAGATACGAAAATTCAGGACTCGTTGTTTCAGGACTTCGAACAGCTCGCAACACTGGGCTCAAAGCCAGTAATGCTTGATCTGAGGTCCGTCAAATTCTTTGAAGGGACTGTTCCCGGAAAACTGCTGCGATTGTCGGATGCCGTTAGCGCCGCCGGAGGAGCCCTTACTGTGCTGGCCGCTCCGAATATCTGTGAGGTTCTGAAAATGCTGCAGCTGGATAAAAAGTTCAAAGTCAACGAAACCGAACAGCCAGCCGGCCTCTTTAAACTGGGTTGATTCAATACTTTCCTCAATAACCGCGGCACGGTATGCTGGGTGATTCCACCCGAGCCGCTATCCGGGCATTGGCTCGCTATTGTTCCCACCATTTCGTGAACCGCAGGTCTTTACGGTTCACTGATATTTTCCTGACCGAGGTTTTTATGCATAGCACGTTTTTCAAAACAGTGCTGCTCGCTGCTGCCGTTTCCGTGCCGTTCGGTGTGCCACATGCGGATGCTCAGACGTCTGATTCGGGTCCGCTTCCGGATGTCATCGAGTTCAACCGAGACATTCGGCCTATCCTGTCGGAGAACTGCTACTTCTGCCACGGCCCTGATAAGAACAAACGCGAAGCCGATCTGCGTCTGGATACCAAAGACGGTCTGCATGGCACCGACGCACATCACGGTGCCCTCGTCGCTGGCAAGCCGGATGACAGTGAACTGTTTCAACGCATTATGTCCACTGAAGACGACAAGAAGATGCCGCCCGCCAGCTCGGGCAAAGTGCTTGGTGAACGTGATGTCCAGTTGCTGAAGAAGTGGATCGAACAAGGCGGTCAGTTTGAAGGTCACTGGGCGTTTCTGCCAGTTCGATCTCCTGCCCGTTCCGGCGATTCAGTCTCGGCCACGATCGACCAGCTGGTTCATCAAAGCCTGACGGAGCACAAACTTCCCGCATCGGTCGAAGCAGACCGAATCACTCTGCTGCGCCGACTGAGTTTCGATCTGATCGGGTTGCCGCCGACAGAAATCGAAGTCGCTGCCTTCCTTGCGGACAAGGCTCCGGATGCCGTTGAAAAGCAGGTCGACCGTCTGCTGCAGTCGCCGCATTTTGGCGAACGACTGGCGATGTGGTGGCTGGATCTGGTTCGCTACGCAGACACTGTGGGATATCACGGCGATCAGCCGATGAGCGTTTCACCATTCCGCCAATACGTGATCGAATCGTTCAACGCCAACAAGCCGTTCGATCAGTTCACAGTGGAACAGCTCGCCGGAGATTTGCTTCTCGAGCCAACTCAGGAACAGCGAATCGCTTCGGGATACAATCGCCTCGGCATGATGAGCGCGGAAGGGGGAGTTCAGGATAAAGAGTATCTGGCCAAGTACATCGCTGAACGAGTTCGCAATGCCTCCGGTACGTGGCTCGGGATTACCCTGGGATGCGCCGAATGCCATGATCACAAATTTGATCCTCTGACAGCGAAGGACTTCTATCGCTTTCAAGCCTTCTTTGCGGACATCAAAGAACGTGGCCTGTACTCAGGCGCTGATGATGGAAATTGGGGATCATTCATTAAAGTTCCGACCGCGCCGCAAACAGCTCAACTGGTAAGTTTTGATGAACAGATCGCGGCGACAAAAAAGGTGCTGGAAACCGAAACAGCCGAACTGATCGCCGCTCAGGCTGACTGGGAAAAATCTCAGATTCCATGGACTCCTCTAGCTCCGGACAGCATGGTGTCGCTCGGGGGCGCAAAACTTTCCCCGCGAGCCGACGGTGCCATTCTGGTGACGGAGAACAATGGTGCGACTGACACCTATACTCTAACGCTGACAAAGCTGCCCGCAGCTGTGACAGCATTTCGACTGGAAGTATTGCCCGACGATTCACTGCCAAACAAAGGTCCTGGCCGAGCCGGTAATGGAAACTTCGTACTGTCGGAACTGATTATTAAGATCAAACAGAGCGAGCAGGAAGCCGCAACTGTGCCGCTTCAGAATGCCACGGCTACTTACGAACAAACAGGCGCTGCGGATGGAAATCCTTACGGAAAATGGTCTGTGGAAGCAGCCATCGACGGAGACGCGAAGGGCGCGAAGTGGGGCTGGGCCATTATGGAACAGGCTGGTCGGCCGAACTATGCCGTCTTCGAAACGGCTGCAGATCTGACCTTGCCCGAAGGCACAACGCTCACGATCACGATGACTCAGAATCTTGACAACCCCGGACACAACGTTGGCTGTTTTCGTTTTTCGGTGGCCACTGAACCACGACCCATCAAAGCGTCCGATTCACCTCCAGCAAACCTGCTTGCGATTCTGGCCACCCCGGCTGATCAGCGGAACGAGGCACAGAAAACAGAATTGGCAGCCTACTATCGAACAGTTGCACCGCTGCTGAATCCGATTCGTGAGCAGCTCGCAGCCCTGGAAAAGCAGCGTAACGACCTGAACGCATCCATTCCTTCAACCCTCGTGACAGAAGCCGTGGCCCCTCGAATGGTGCGGATCCTGAAGCGAGGCAACTGGATGGACGACACCGGCGAAGTGGTGACTCCAGCATTCCCGTCTGCTTTGGCTGCTGAGCCTCCTGCGGACAAAGTCCTGAACCGGCTCGATCTGGCCAAGTGGATTGTGTCGCCGGAGAATCCATTGACGTCCCGCGTCATCATGAATCGTCTTTGGAAGATGTACTTCGGCGCCGGTCTGTCACGAAAACTGGACGACCTTGGTGCTCAGGGTGAATGGCCCAGCCATCCGGAACTGCTCGACTTTCTGGCCGATGATTTGCGGACTCACGACTGGGACCTGAAACGCACAATCAAGTCGATTGTGCTGAGCCAGACCTATCGTCAATCATCCCTCGTCAGCCCGGACGTGCGAGAAGTCGATCCGTACAATCGCTGGCTGGCTCACCAGGGTCGATTCCGACTGGATGCAGAACTGGTACGCGACAACGCATTGGCGGTCAGCGGCCTGCTGGTGAAATCGATTGGCGGAAAGAGCGTGAATCCTTACCAGCCGGCCGGTTATTGGGCGTACCTGAATTTCCCAACTCGCGAATGGCAGAACAGCACAGGCGAATCGCTGTATCGACGCGGCCTTTATACTCACTGGCAGCGTCAATATCTGCATCCGAGTCTGCTGGCGTTTGACGCGCCGAGCCGTGAAGAATGCACGGCCGATCGTCCGCGATCCAACACGCCGTTGCAGTCTCTGGTGCTGCTGAATGATCCCAGCTACGTGGAAGCCGCTCGGGCGTTTGCGGAGATGATTCTTCGACAGGAAGGTTCGACTCGTGACCGGCTGAATTTCGCATTTCAGCGAGCTGTCTCACGACCGATTCAGGATGACGAAGCAGCGGTTCTGGAGGAACTGCTGAATAATCATATAGCGGAATATATCGCCAGTGCAGCGGCAGCGGTGGAACTACTGAAGGTCGGCGAAAAACCGGCGGCCGGCGATCTTCCGACACCGGAGATGGCCGCGTGGACCAGCGTCGCTCGTACAATTTTGAATCTGCACGAAACCATCACCAGAAACTAAGGTCCCACCATGTTTTCGCTCCCACCACAGATCGCTCGTCGATCGTTTCTTCGTAACTCCGGGGTCAGCCTCGGCTCGATGGCCCTGTCGTCCATGCTGAATCAACAGTACGGACTTGCGAAAGACGCAACTCAACAGGACGTGCCGCACTGGAACGGCGTGGTCAATCCTCCTCATTTTGAACCGAAAGCCAAACGGATTATCTGGCTGTATATGGCGGGCGGAATGACGCACATCGACACATTCGATAACAAGCCGAAGCTTGCGGAACTGCATGGCAAGCCGATGCCGGAATCCGTCACCAAAGGCCAGCAGATTGCTCAGCTTCAGGGAGCTCAGCTGAATTGCTTTGGTCCGCAGCATGCGTTCAAACAGTATGGACAATCAGGCCAGTCGATTTCTGAGATCTGGCCGATGCTGGGTGAAAAATGTGCAGACGACATGTGCATCGTGCGTTCATTGCATACCGATGCCATCAACCACGATCCGGCACACACATTTATGAACACCGGCACCATGATCGCCGGTCGTCCGGCGATGGGTTCGTGGTTGCTGTACGGTCTAGGCGCTGAATCACAGAGCCTGCCAGGCTTCGTGGTGATGGTCTCAACAGGAAACTATGGCCAGCGTCAGCCGATTGCGGCTCGCCAGTGGCATTCCGGATTTCTGCCCGGTCAATTCCAGGGCGTGGAATTCCGCGGCACTGGTGATCCAGTGCTTTATGTGGGCAATCCAAAGGGCGTCAACTCAAAGCAGCAGCGTGACGTTGTGGATGCTGTCCAGCGTCTGAACGGGCTCGCGAATACTCGTTATGACGACCCGGAAATTGCGACTCGCATCAGCCAGTATGAACTGGCCTTCCGGATGCAGTCGAGTGTCCCTGAGCTGATGGATGTGAGCAATGAACCACAGCACATCTTTGATCTCTACGGATCCAAAGGCGGCGATGGTTCCTTCGCTTCCAACTGTCTGCTGGCTCGTCGTCTGGCGGAACGAGGCACTCGGTTTATTCAGCTGTATCACCGTGACTGGGACCATCACGGGGCCGTAAAAGAACATTCGGCCGGTACGGCGAAGGAAGTCGATCAGGGCGTGGCCGCTTTGATCACCGACCTGAAGCAGCGAGACATGCTGAAGGACACAATCATTGTGTTCGGCTCCGAGTTCGGTCGTACTCCGATGGCTCAGGGCAACGGACGCGATCATCATCTTGCCGGCTTCACGATGTGGTTTGCCGGCGGCGGATTTAAGCCAGGCATGAGCTATGGGAACACCGATGAGTTCGGTTATCACGCCGTGGAAAATCGCGTCTCTGTGCATGACGTGCATGCCACGCTCCTGCATCAGATGGGCATCGACCATTCCCGCTTCACCTACAAGTTTCAGGGCCTGGATTCCAAACTGACAGGCGTGGAAGAGGCGAATGTCGTGAAGGATCTGCTGGTCTAGTCGCCACCGAAGATTACCCAAAGTGAACGGCAAGCCAGAAGCGGAAAAAGAATCGCAAGGATTCGGTCACGGAGTGACCGAACTACGCAGCGTCATTCTGTGACTCGATTCTCGTGCCCATGTTCCCGGGGAAACTCGTTTCAGTAAATCGATCCGAATCAGCCGGCGCGCAGTTTGTTTCCGTGCCGCATTTGATAGCTTTCGCTTCGCGAACAGGCAGAGCGTTTCAA
Organism: Planctomycetota bacterium; assembly: GCA_003669615.1. Classification (GTDB taxonomy): domain Bacteria; phylum Planctomycetota; class Planctomycetia; order Planctomycetales; family Planctomycetaceae; genus SXXK01. Next base: position 1,694 of record QWOO01000212.1, on the reverse strand, counting down.
GTGCAGCTTCTTAAACAAGTGATCATCAATGAACGACTGGATCATCACAGACTGGGATCGAGAGCTGTTTAATCGTGAGCTGAACAGCTTCGTTCCACTGCGGCTTTTTGATGCGCATGCACACTGGTATCGCGCTGATCATTTTCCCCCGGATGATGTTCCCGGTCTGGTAAAGTCGGGGCCACCTATTGCCGGAAGTGCCGAGTTTGATCGGCAGATGGAACCGCTGATTCCGAACCGCACCACAGAAGGCCTGTTCTTTCCGTTTCCTCACACCACGGTCGACGTAAATGCGGAGAATGAGTTCCTGTTTCAGGAACTCCAGAAACGACCAGGCTCACGCGGGCAGATGCTGGTGACGCCCGATCAGGATCCGGAGTTCATTCGAGACACTGTGCGTCAGTGTGGGTTTGTCGGGTTGAAGTGCTATCACGTTTACTCCCCGCGGCGTCCGACTTTTGATTCGTACATTGAGGAATATCTGCCGGAAGAACAGATTCGGATTGCTCACGAAGAAGGACTGTCGATTACTCTGCACATGGTTCGCGCACGAGCACTCGCGGATGTCGCCAATCAGCAGACCATTCGGCGCTACTGCGAACAGTATCCTAACATGCGGCTGATTCTGGCCCATGCAGCCCGAGGATTTAATGCTCACCATACGATTCTGGGCATTGAATCACTGCGAGGCCTGCAGAACGTCTGGTTCGATACTTCCGCTGTTACAGATTCTGGCGCGATTGAAGCCATCATCAACGTCATGGGGCACAAGCGAGTTCTCTACGGTTCGGACTTTCCTGTGACACACCTGCGCGGTCGGTGTGTGGCTTTGGGAGACACCTTTCTGTGGATCTCGGCGGGCAATACGGATCTGCATGTTCCTTATGCGGACCTGAAACTGGCTTTGGTGGGCCATGAGTCTCTGCGAACTTTGAAAGTCGCTGCGATGTCGACGCGAATGAACGACTCGCAGGTGGAAGATATTTTTTACGGCAACGCGAACGAGCTTTTTGGATTCACCTAGCACGGGAACGAGACATGAGTTTTTGGCGATGGAATGACAGAATTGACGGTGTTCCTGAATCGGCTCGAGTGTCACTCGGTGAGGGAAATACTCCGCTGGTACGATCGCGAAAGATTGGCCCGGCCGCCGGTCTGAAGAATTTGTTTTTTAAGCTCGAAGGCGGAAATCCGTCCGGTTCTTACAAGGACCGGTTTGCGGCTGCGGCGATTTCGCACATGGTGGCCAACGGGCAGACTCGCCTCATTGCAACTTCCAGCGGGAACACAGGAGCTGCTCTGGCGGCTTACAGTGCAGCGGCCGGGATTGAATGTCGCATTGCCATTGTTGAAGGGGCTCCTGCCGGCAAACTGAAACAGATGATGGCGTATGGAGCAAAGATTGCTCGCGTGCGGCGCTTCGGAACAGATCCGTCCATGACCGACAGTGTGCTCGACATGTTGAAAGCCATCGGTCGACGGCCTGGCTACGCCTTTCAGATCAGCGCGTTTGTATTAAGCCCGGCCGGAATGTCGGGCGTTCAGACCGTGAGTTTTGAACTGGCCGAGCAGGCCGGACTGATCGGTTTACCCATTGAGCATGTGTTCTGCCCGGCGGGCGGGGGCGGGCTGTGTGTCGCGGCAGCACGAGGATTTCAGAGCCTTGTCAGCAGCGGAGATCTGGCGAAGACTCC